>DATAHG010000779.1:0-4192 GCA_036263295.1 Thermoanaerobaculia bacterium
AGCTCGACGCGGGCCACCTCGAGCGTTGCACCGGCGAGCCCCAGGGTGCGGTACCGCATGCCCAGTGCGGCGAGCGGGCGGGCCGCGGGAAGAACCCCCAGGCGCTCCCGGCGCCGGAACAGGCGTCCTCCCGGCACCGAGGCCGGTCCGCGCAGGCGGGCCGCGAGGTGGCGCTGGGACAGGACGACGGCGAGGACGCCGAGGCCGAGGAAGGCGAAGCGCGACAGCACGAACGGCAGGTCGAGCCCGATGCGGGCCTTGTTGTAGAAGGCGGCGCCGCGGTCGAGCTTGAGCCAGGTCTCGTTCAGCCAGCGGAAGCCCGCCGGATCGATCCACATCAGGGCGCGGTTGATGTCCGGGTCGAGCCAGGTGGGCGACCAGCTCCAGAGGAAGAAGGCGGAGACCGCGAGCACCGCGATCGGGAACAGGAACACCGCGAGCGGCCGGCGCAGCCGTTCGCCGAGGAAGAACGCCATCCCCAGCAGGAAGGTCAGGGTGGGGACGGCGAATACCACGACCGGGCGCAGGTAGTTGACCAGGTCGAGCGGCCCGCGGATCTCGGCGGCCTTGGGGTTCGGCACGAAGTGGTAGAAGAAGACCGTGAAGGCGACATGCAGCAGCAGGGCGACCGCGAACGCGAAGGCGACCGCCAGGAACTTCCCCCATACGTATTCCGCCGGCTTGAGCGGCGTCGAGTGCAGCAGGTCGCCGACCTTGTTCTCGTCGTCGGACGGGATGGCGAGCCCGGCGGCGATCGAGGCGAAGATGCCGTAGATCAGGGCGACCAGCATCGTCAGAAAGAACGCGAAGTTGAACTCGGAGGTGATCCAGGCCTTGGTGCCGCCGACCGAGGCGTCGCCGGTGCTGATCTGCATGTTGCCGGTCGAGAACAGGCCGCTGAAGATGGCCAGCACCAGGATCAGCGACCAGAACAGCGGCCGGCTCAGGTGATGGGCGGTTTCCGCCGCAAAGACCGTGCGGAGGCGGGAGGTTCTCATCTCACCCCTCCCCCGGCGGCGGCGAGCCGCGGCTCCTCTTGCGGCTGGACCGGCGCCTCCTGCATCAGCAGGAGATAGGCGTCCTCCAGGTTGGCGGCGGCGGCCTCGAAGCCGAGCGGCGCCGCCCCTTCCGGCACGTAGATCCGCACCCGGTGCCGCCCCTCCATCAGCACCTCCTGGGTGACCCGCAGGTCCCGGCGGTCGCGCAGGGCGGCGAGGTCCTCGGGGGCGACCCGCCCTTCGAAGATCTTGCCGGCGAGCGCGCCGCGCGCCTCGCTGGGCGAGGTCTGGGCCAGCAGCTTGCCCTTGCGGATGACCGCGAAGCGTGGGCAGAGCACCGCCACGTCCTCGACGATGTGGGTGGAGAGCAGGACGATGCGGTCGGCCGCCAGCTCGGTGAGGATGCGGTAGAAGCGCAGCCGCTCTTCCGGGTCGAGGCCGGCGGTGGGCTCGTCCACGATGATCAGGCGGGGGTCCCCGGCGATCGCCTGGGCGATGCCGAGGCGCTGGCGCATGCCGCCCGAGTAGGTCTTGACCCGCCGCTTGGCGGCGTGCGAGAGGTTCACCCGCTCCAGCAGCTCGGCGCACAGCTTCTTGAGGCCGCCCGGCGCCTCCACCCCCTTGAGCTGCAACAGGTAGGCGAGCATCTTCTCGCCGGTCATGTGGGGGTAGAAGCCGAACTCCTGGGGGAGGTAGCCGAGGCGCCGCCAGATCTTCTCGGGCTCGGCGAGCACGTCCTCGCGGTCGAGGCGCACCTGTCCGGAGGTGGGCTCCAGCAGGCCGGAGAGGATCTTCATCAGGGTGGACTTGCCGGCGCCGTTCGGGCCGAGCAGGCCGAACATGCCGGTGGGGACGTCGAGGTTGATGCCCTGCAGGGCCGTCACCGGCCCGGGATATACCTTCACCAGATCGCGGATTTCGAGCATGAGCGTCCTTTCTCAGGGTCTCAGGGGGGCAGGCGGCAATATTGGACGGCGGCCTGTCTGTTCGACTTACGATGGGAGAGGTGAAAATGTTCCGCGCTCTCTCTGGAGGAGGAACCGCGATGGCTGGAATGCAGATGGCTGGAACGAAGACGATGGCTCTCCTGGGGACCGCCGCCCTGGCCTCCCTGGTGCTGCTGGGCGCCGGCCCGGCCAAGACCCCGGCCGCCCCGGCGACCCCGGCGGTGGACAACGCCTACCGGCAGGAGATGGAGGCCTGGCGCGCCGACCGCGAAAAGGGCCTCAAGAACGAGAACGGCTGGTTTACCCTGGTCGGCCTGTTCTGGCTGCACGAAGGGGAGAACCGGGTCGGCACCGATCCGGGCGGCACCGTCATCTTCCCCGAGGGAAAGTCGGCGCCCCGCGTCGCCACCCTGGTCCGCACGGGGGACGCCGTCCGCCTGCAGGCCGAGCCCGGCAGCGGCATCACGCTCGACGGCAAGCCGGTCACCGCCCTCGACCTCAAGGATGACGCGAGCGGCGAGGCGTCCGTCCTCCACCTCGGCTCCCTGTCGTTCTTCGTGATCCGCCGCGGCGACAAGCTCGGCGTGCGGGTCAAGGACAGCCAGGCCCCCGCCCTCGCCGCCTTCCACGGCCTCGACAACTTCCCCGTGGATCCGACCTGGCGGGTCACGGCCCGCTTCGAGCCCTACAATCCGCCGAAGAACGTGCCGGTGCCCAACGTCCTCGGGCAGGTGACCGACACCCCCTCGCCCGGCGCCCTGGTCTTCGAGCGCGGCGGCCAGACCTACCGCCTCGACACCCTCGGCCAGGACAAGGACGGCGCCCTCTCGACCATCTTCGCCGACCTCACCAACGGCAAGGAGAGCTACGGCGCCGGCCGTTTCCTCGACACCGAGCCGGTCAAGGACGGCAAGGTCGTGGTGGACTTCAACAAGGCCTACAACCCCCCCTGCGCCTTCTCGGCCTTCGCCACCTGCCCGCTGCCGCCCGCCCAGAACAAGCTGGCGCTCAAGGTAGAGGCGGGGGAGAAGAAGTATGGGGAGGGGCACCACTAACAGTAAGGACGGAGGGCTCGGAGATGGCTCATTTCGCCCCCGGCGTGAAGCGCGCCGCTAGGGCGTGATAAATCACGCCCCTACGACTGCTGCCAGACAGTTTTGCGGTTCGCAGCAGTCGTAGGGGCGCAATTTATTGCGCCCGAACGGTGCGCTTGGCGAATTGGGCCACGCCCCCGGGTCCTTCTTTTCAGGCCCTACGGCCCATGCAGCGCCGGATAGGGATTCAGCGCCGTCCCCTTCCACCACTGCTTCTCCGGGCCCAGCCGAAAGATCGCGAAGTGCAGGTGGGGGCCGTCGGGCGAGGCGTTGCCGGTGCTGCCGACGTAGCCGATCACCTGGCCCCTGTGGACCAGGGCCCCCTCCTGGATGCCGCCGGCATAGCGGTCCAGGTGGGCGTAGTAGTAGCAGAAGGTCTCCGACGGATCGAACTGGTAGATCGTGATCCCGCCCTTGTCGCTCTGGAACAGCTTCACGACCTTCCCCTCCTCGACCGCCAGGACCGGGGTGCCGCGCGGCGCCATGATGTCGATCGCCTCGTGGACCCGTCCCTCGGAGCGCGCGTCGTCGAAGGTGTTCTGGAGCTGTCCGACCGCGATGCCCTGCACCGGGATCGTCAGGCGGCGGGCGGCGAGATCCTCGATCCGGCCGGGGGCCGAATAGGGCCGGCGGTTGCCGGGATCCGCCGGATTGGCTGGCGGCAGCGGCGGCGCCTCGGACGAGGTGACCGGCGGATTGGTCGCCGGGGGCACCCCGGGGGAGACCGGGGCCGGTGCCTCAGTCCCCGGGCCCGTCCCTGGCGTCACCGCGGGCGGCGGCGGGATGACCGGGGCCGGCGGCGCCGGCGCTCCGCCGCGTCCCGGCGGACCGTAGAGCCAGACGATCAGCAGCACCGTCGCCGCTCCCAGCACGAAGCCGCCGAGCGCGGCGCGGCCACGCCCCGATCCCTTTCCCTTTTCGCTCATTGCTCCCGGCTCACTGGAAGATGACCGGCGTCCCCGGCTCGACGAACGCGGCCACGGTCAGGGCGTCCCAGTTGGTCAGGCGGACACAGCCGTGCGACGTGGTGCGGCCGATCGTCCGCGGCTCCGGCGTGCCGTGGATCCCGTAGTGCTCCTTGCTGAGGTCGATCCAGACCACGCCCACCGGGTTGTTGGGGCCGGCCGGGATCTTCGCCTTGGAGTGCTCCGGG
>DATAHG010000780.1:0-3467 GCA_036263295.1 Thermoanaerobaculia bacterium
CTGGTCGAGCCGGCGGAGAAGGACCTGGCCGCCGCCTTCCAGGGTCTGCGCTCCGAGGTGGAGGAGGCCGCCGCGGCCGGGGATTACGAGCGCTGCCTGCGCCGCATCAACGACCTCGCGCCGGTCCTCGACCGCTTCTTCGTTGAGGTGATGGTGATGGCCGAGGACCCGCAAGTCCGCCAGAACCGCATCGCCCTCCTGCAAGCCATCCATCGCTCGCTCCTGCGCACCGCGCGCTTGACCGAAGTGGTGGTCGACAAGGCCGAAGCCCGGGCCAAACAGGGCTGAAGAACAGGAAGTCTTTTTCCAAGGGCGGGAGGGGGCGCGCCCTCTCCCGCGCGCCAGCGCGGGGGAGGGTCGGGGAGGGGGCAGCCTCGGCGAGGCGATGCTAGACTCCCATCATGACCAAGGCAGAAATCCTGCGCCAGACAGTGGACCTCCCAGACAGCGAGAAGCTGGATCTGGCCGAAGCGATCTGGACCAGTGTCAAAGATCCGAATGCCTTTGCTCTTCCAGAGTGGCAGCGGACCCTCCTGGAAGAGCGCCTCTCCAAATATGCGGAAGAGGAGGGGCAGGACTGGGAGGATGTCAGGGCTGAGATCTGGCCTTCCGCTGAATGAGGCGGATTCGATTCAGTTCCGTCGCGCGCCGCGACGTCGCCGAAGCTCGCGCCTGGTATGCCAGCCAGGCGACCAATCTCGACCTGGTGTTTCGCGATGAACTGGACCGGCTGTTAGAGCAGGTCCGCGAGCGCCCCTCCAGCTTCCCGGCCGTCTACGCTCCAATCCGGCGTGCCGTCTTCAGACGTTTTCCCTATGGACTGTTTTTCATTGAGCGGCGGGACGATCTCCTGGTGCTAGGAGTTCTTCATCACGCCCGTTCTCCCGAGATCTGGAAGAGGCGGCTGTGATGCTCACGATCGCGGACAGAGGATCAGGGCTGAGGCGCTGGCGACCGGGCCCATTCGAGATCATCCTGTAGATCCGCGGCCGTGTAATGGCGCGGCACCTGCCGTTCGGCCAAAAGCTGTTCGAACTGGAGCCGGCTCATCTGGGCGAGGAGGCGCGCCTTCCCCACGCCCAGAATCCCACGCCGGTAGAGACCGGCCGCGAGCTCTTTCCTGAACTCTGACTCGACCTCGCCAGGGGGTAGCCTGGCCGCTTCGACGACCTCCTGAGGAATTTCCAAGAAGAGTTTGGGCATCTCGCCTCCCCCAGCAGTATACCGACACAAAAAAGATCCGCCCCCCACCGGGGCCATCCACTGCTCGACCACATCCGCATCTCGGCAAGACAGCGCCTCTCTTTGAAGTCGGATTCATCCGACGCTGCCCTTGTAGCCGGGAATTCATTCCCGGGCGGGGTTACCGCTCACGATTTCCGCAACCTCACGGGAAGGGAAGCCGACCCGGCGATCGGGTGAGCTTGTCTTCCCGCAAGTTCTCGGTACCTCGTTTCAAGTACGGCGACCGGCTGAGCCGTTCTGCTTGTTTTTTCCAAGTTCGCGGGAACTTGCCGGAAAGAAGCCGACCCGGTGATCGAGTGAGCTTGTCTTCCCACAAGTTCTCGGTACTTCGTTTCAAGTCCGGCGACCGGCTGAGCGGTTCCGCTTGTTTTTTCCAAGTTCGCGGGAACTTGCGGAAAAGAAGCCGACCCGGCAATCGGGTGAGCTTGTCTTCCCGCAAGTTCTCGGTACTTCGTTTCCAGTACGGCGACCGGCTGAGCGGTTCTGCTTGTTTTTTCCAAGTTCGCGGGAACTTGCCGAAAAGAAGCCGACCCGGCGATCGAGTGAGCTGTCTTCTCCCAAGTTCTCGGTACTTCGTTTCCAGTACGGCGATCGGCTGAGCGGTTCTGCTTGTTTTTTCCAAGTTCGCGGGAACTTGCCGACAAGAAGCCGACCCGGCAATCGAGTGAGCTTGCCTTCTCCCAAGTTCTCGGTACTTCGTTTCTGGTACGGCGACCGGGCGAGCCGTCCGGATCCTGGGCGGGGAAATCCCGGGAACCTGCCCTGGATCCGGCCACCTCGTGACATCATCTCCCCGATGACCCGCAAAGATCCCCTGGAGGTCCTCCGGCGCCTCTGCCTCGCCTTGCCGGAGACGACCGAGCGGCTCAGTCACGGCGAGCCGACCTGGTTCGTGCGAGACAAGAAGACGTTCGTCATGTACGCCAACCATCACCATGACGATCGCCTTGGGTTCTGGTGCGCCGCGCCGGATGGCGCGCAGGAGGCGCTGATCGCGCTGGATCCCGAGCGCTTCTTCCGGCCTCCCTACGTCGGACACCGCGGCTGGCTCGGCGTGCGGCTCGACGTGCCCGGGACCGACTGGGACCAGATCGCCGACCTCGTCACCGATGCGTATCGCGTGGTCGCCCCCAAGAAGCTGGTCGCGGCTCTGGATGCGTCGTCTTGAGCGTGGAGAAGAGCCTCGAGCATCGCGGCTGCCGGATCGCCTATGAAGTCGAAGGCTCGGGTCCCCCAGTTCTGCTGATCCAGGGCGTCGGCGCCGCCGGGGGCGCCTGGCGGCCGCAGGTCGAGGGACTGGCGGACCGCTACACCTGCCTGTGGTTCGACAACCGTGGCATGGGCCGCAGCCAGCCGGCCGCCGCGCGCATCACGGTCGAGCAGTCGGCCGAGGACGCGCTGGCGCTGATGGACGCCGAGGGGTGGGAGACCGCCCACGTGGTCGGCCACTCGCTGGGCGGCCTCACCGCCCTGTACCTGGCCCTCTCCGCCCGAGCGCGAGTCCGCAGCCTCTCCCTGCTCTGCACCTTCGCGAACGGCTCCAAGGCCGCCCCGCCGACCGCGCGGATGATCTGGCTTGGCCTCCGCACCCGGGTGGGCACCCGGCGCATGCGGCGCCACGCTTTCCTGCGCCTCGTCCTGCCGCCCCAGGCAGTAACCGGAGTCGATCTGGACGCCCTGGCCGAGAGCCTCGCCCCACTCTTCGGGCATGACCTCGGCGAGCAGCCGCCCGTGGTTGACCAGCAGCTCGCGGCGATGCGGGCCTACGACGCGACACCCCGGCTGGGGGAGCTGGCCGGACTGCCCACCCTGGTGGTAAACGCCGTCCACGACCCGATCGCCCCGCCGCGCGGCGGCCGGGAGCTGGCGGCGGGGATCCCGGGCGCGCGTTATGTCGAGCTGCCCGACGCCTCGCACGGCGTGCCGCTTCAGGATCCCGGGCTCATCAACTCGCTGTTGCTCGATCACCTGGCGAAGGTCGGGACAGAAACGGCCCGATGACCTCCATCAAGTCATCCGGCGCGCTGTAATTCGGCGCGTGCCCGGCGCGGGGGAGAACCCGGACCGGCCCGGCGCCGAGACGGCGGGCGACCTCCTCGACCCAGGACTGGGCGACCAGCGAGTCGCGCTCGCCGCGCACCACCAGGGCCGGCATCGTGACGAGCGGCAGCTTGTCCTCCATGCGGTCCTCGAATAGATAGGACAGCTCGCGCGCCAGCCGG
>DATAHG010000781.1:0-2222 GCA_036263295.1 Thermoanaerobaculia bacterium
CGAGGCGGTCCCCTTGTAGGACTCCGGCGTGCAGTAGGACTTGGTGGCGCCGTCGAGCGAGCACCAGAGGTCCTTGGCCTCGCTCCACTGGACGTAGTTGGCGACGAAGAGGTCGGCCTTGCCGTCCCTGTCGTAGTCGAGGAAGGCGGCGCTGGTGCCGAAGCTGGCATTGCGAATCCCGGCGGCGGCGGTGGCGTCCTTGAACTTGCCCTTCCCTTCGTTGTGATAGAGCCGGTCGCCTTCGAGGGCGGTAAGGTAGAGGTCGGGCCGGCCGTCGTTGTCATAGTCCCCCACCGCCACGCCGAGGCCGTAGAGCTGGACGTCGAGGCCGCTCCCCCGGGTGGCGTCGGCGAAGCTGCCGTCCCCCTGGTTGCGATAGAGCGCCGGCAGGGACTTGCGCCCCTTCGATTTCCAATCGCGGCTGTTGACCAGAAAAAGATCGAGCCAGCCGTCGCCGTCGAAATCGAGGAAGGCGGCGCCCGAGCCAAGGGTCTCGGGCAGGAGCTTGCGGCCGTCGCGCCCGCTGTTGTGGGTGAAACGGAGGCCCGCGGCGGCAGTCACTTCAGTGAAACGCACGGAGGAAGCGGCGGGGGCCGGCGCGGGCTTGGGAGGAGCCATCCCCAGCGCGGCCGCCGCCAGAACGATCACAATTCCCCGCATCGCTAGCCTCCCGCCGCCAGGGTCGCGGCGGCCACCGGCGCGGCCTTGCGGCCGGGCGGCAGGGGCACGCTCTCGTGCTCGTGGATTTGCTGGCGCTCGTTGTTGTCCTCCGGGCTGACCCGGCGGCGCTCGCCGGTGATGGCCTGGGAGGACTCCTCCGCCTTGAAGCGGCGGAAGAGGGTCGCCTCGCGGGCCGACCGGTCGGCCTCGCCCAGGGCGCGCCAGCAGAGCATGGCGGTGTAGTGCATCTGGACGTCCTCCGGATCCACCTGGCCGACCTGCTCCAGGACCTTCAAGGCCGCGCGGTACTGGCGCTGCAGGAAGAGCACCCGGGCGGTCTGGTTGAGCACCACGCGGTCGCGCGGATATTTGTCGGACACCGTGCGGAGCGAGGCCAGGGCGGCGTCGTAGTCTCCCGCGGACTTTTCGATCATCGCCTTGAAGAAGTGGATGCGGCCGAGGCTCGGATCGATCGACAGGGCGCGCTGGATGTACGGCCGGGCCGCCTCCATCTCGCCTTCGCGGATCAGGGCGCGGGCCACGTTCAGCCAGCCGTCGGCATAGCCCGGCTCGGCCTCGGTGACGCGCTGGAAGGCGTATTCGGCACCCTTGAGATCGCCCTGGAGGAGCATGCCGATCCCCCAGTCGTTCCAGCGCTCGCGGTCCTCTTTCGCGACCTTCGGCTGCCAGACCGTCGGGACTGCCGGGTCAGGGTCCGTGGCGATCCGCACCTCGTCGCTCGCCAGGGTGATGATCGGCAGATCGGGAATCTGGCCCTTGATCTTGCCCGAGACGTTCTGCGGGATGTTCGCCGGATCGAAAGAGTAGGCGAGGCTGTTATGGCTTGGCGAGAGCAGCAGCTTCGACTGCCCCGCTTGCCCCGATCCCGATTGTCCCGGTTTGGGCTGGCCGGCGTAGGCGAACTGCGTGTAGTAGTGCGAGAACTTGCGGTAGTTGAGCTTCGCCGTAAACGTGATCGGTCCGGCCGCGTCGGCCGGAATCTTCACCCGGTAGTGAGCCACGTCGGCGGCGCCGGGCGGGATCAGGCGGACGTAGAGCATGCTGCGCGCCTGCCAGGCATTGCGCTTGTCGATCGGATTGCCCTCGCCGTCGAGGGCATAGGAGCGGTAGAAGTGGGCCCCCGGCTCCACCGGCCCGGTGCCGGGGCCATTGGCGCCGTCCTCGACCCGGCCGCTCCAGAAAATCACCTTGCCCTGGGCGTCGCGCGCCTGGAGCTCCAGCCAGATGTCGAACGCGTCCACCGTGCCGCCGGGGAAAAAGTGACCGATCGCGCGGGTGCGCACCACGGCATCGACGCGCACGGTCGAACCCGGCCGGAGGACCGGCGCGGCGCGCTCGATCGGCGCCGCGACCTGCCCGACCTCGCGGATCACCGCGTCGCCGGCCGCCTCGGCCTCCTCCCCCACCGCGAAGGTGGTCATGAGCTGCGGCGCTTCACCGGCCTGGCCGGCGCGGCGCACCATCGGGGTCTTCTCCTGCGACTCGTCGACCGGCGAGACCGCGAACAGATCGACCGAGATGAATTTCGATTGCAGGAAATT
>DATAHG010000782.1:0-1663 GCA_036263295.1 Thermoanaerobaculia bacterium
ATCCCGAGCGGAGCGAGGGATCTTCTCGGCTGGAATCGACCCTCGTGCCGGAGGTCGAACTCGGCCTGGCCAGATCCCTCGCTCCGCTCGGGATGACAGTGTCGCCCGGATGCGATGTTCCGCCCTTCCCTCCTTCCGTCATTCCGTCCTTCCCTCCTTCCCTCACGCCACCGCATACAGCTCCGTCACATCCCGTCCCGCCGGCCGGCTCATCAGCCGGAACTCATCGAGCCGCATCATCGGATCGTCGCGGAGCTCGAGGTCGAGACTGGTGAGCTTCGACAGGGTCTGGAGCAGCTTGGGCTCCTCCTCCAGCAGATATAGCGCCACCTCCGGGTGCAGCCGGACCGTGAGCTGCCGCTCGCGGTGCTCGTGGCCGGCGCGCTTGAGCGCGCGCTCGAGCCGGCGGGCCACCACCTCGGGCGTGAACACCCGACCAGAGCCCGCGCAGGTGGGGCAGTCGGTGGTCATCGAGTGCCAGAGCGAGGGTCGCACCCGCTGCCGGGTCATCTCCACGAGCCCGAGCTCCGACACCGCGAACGCCTTGGTGCGCGCGCGGTCCCGGCCCAGGTGCGTGCGCAACTCCTGCAGCACCTTGTCCCGGTTGGACCGGGTCTCCATGTCGATGAAGTCGCAGACGATGATCCCGCCGATGTCCCGCAACCGGATCTGCCGCGCGATCTCCCGGGCGGCTTCGACGTTGGTCCGGAGGATGGTCTTCTCGGGGTCCTTCTTGCCGGTGTAGCGCCCTGTGTTCACGTCGATGCTGACCAGCGCCTCGGTGGGCTGGATGATCAGCGAGCCGCCGGTGGGGAGCTCCACGCGGGCCTTGAACAGGTCCCGGATCTCCGACTCGATGTCGAACTTGTCGAACAGCGGCGTCGGCTCGGCATAAAAATGCACTCGGCTGATGAGCTCGGGATCGATCTGGGTGAGATACTGCTCGATCTCGTTGTAGAGCTCGCGCGAGTCCACGTAGAGCGCATCGACCTTGGCGCTGAACAGGTCGCGGATGATGCCGCGGGTGAGACTCGTCTCCCGCTGGAGCAGGGCCGGCGCGCGGCGGACGAACGTCTTCTTGCGGTTGATCTTCTTCCAGAGCGCGAGCAGTGACTCGATCTCGCGGCGGAAGTGCTCCTCGGTCACCCCTTCGGCCACGGTCCGCACGATTACGCCGCCCGCATCCTTAGGCAGGAGCTTCGTGACCATCTCGCGCAGCTTGGCGCGCTGCTCCCGGCTCTCGATCTTCCGGCTGACGCCGACCTTCGAAGCGTACGGCATGTAGACCAGGAATCGGCCCGGCAGGGAGATCTGCGCGGTGACCCGGCAGCCCTTCGTGCTGATCGGCTCCTTGGTCACCTGCACCGGGAGGGTTTGGCCCTTCTTGAGGATATCCTGGATGTCCGGCACCGCGCGGCGAGGCGAGATCTCGCGCTGCCGGCCTTCGCCACCGGCAGCGGACCGTTCGGTGGCTGCCGCGCCGCCGTTGCCCTGCCCGCGCCGGCGACGGTCCCGGCTGCGCCACCCTCCCTTCCGCTCGGCCGGCGGCTCGGCGGCCGGAGCTGTTTCGGCCGCCTCGGCCGGATCGCCCGCGGCCTCCGCCTCGGCCCCTTCCGCCTCTTCGACCGGATCCTCGTCCTCGTCCGGCTCGAGCAGGTCCGAG
>DATAHG010000783.1:0-3067 GCA_036263295.1 Thermoanaerobaculia bacterium
TTTCGCCGAGCTCCGCCGGAGCCGGGACCACCGCCAGCTCTTCGGACTCTCCTGAGATGTCCCGCCCCGCGACCGGCTCGGGCGAGCTGGTCGCGGTCGGCGGCGGCACCGGCCTCTCCGCCCTGCTGCGCGGCCTCAAGCCTCACGTCGGCTCCCCTCGCCTGCGCCAGCTCACCGGCGTCGTCACCGTCACCGACGACGGCGGCTCGTCCGGCCGGCTGCGCAAGGAGTTCGGGGTCCTGCCGCCGGGCGACATCCGCAACTGCATCGCCGCCCTGGCGGACGACGAGGACCTCCTCACCCGGCTGTTCCAGTACCGCTTCCCGAATGGCGGCGGCCTGCTGGGGCATTCGTTCGGGAATCTCTTCCTGACCGCTCTCACCGGCATCACCGGCGACTTCCACCAGGCGATCCTCACCGCCGAGCAGGTGCTCTCGGTACGGGGGAAGATCTTCCCGGCCACCCTGAACGACGTGCGGCTGCGCGCCCGCGGCATCTCGGGCCGGATCTACGAGGGGGAGTCGGAGGTCGGGCTGTCGGGCGAGGAGCTGGCCGCGGTGGAGATCGATCCGGTGGCACCGCCGGCCTTTCCGCCGGCCGCCGCGGCCCTGGAGCGCGCCGACCTGATCCTCCTCGGGCCGGGGTCGCTCTATACCTCGATCCTGCCGAACCTGCTGATCCCCGGCATCCGCCAGGCGGTGTCCAAGAGCCAGGCGCCGGTCATCCTGCTCCTCAACCTGATGACCCAGCCCGGCGAAACCGACCGCATGACCGGGATCGATCACCTGCGGGCCCTGGAGCGCCACGTCGGCTCGGGCGTCATCGACGCCGTGCTGGTCAGCTCGACGCCGATCCCGCCGGGCCTCCTCAGCCACTATGCCGAGACCGGCTCGGAGCGGGTCGAGGTCCAGCGCGAGGCCCTGGAAGGGATGGGGCTGGAGGTGGTCGAGGCCGACCTGCTGGCCGAAGGGGACCTGATCCGCCACGACTCCGAGAAGCTCGCCCGGGCGGTCCTCGAGCTCGCCGGCCATGAGAAGATCGGGCGCAAGGCCCGCTGACTGTCAAGCCAGGAGACCGCTCTATGCCAAAGAATGACCGCGTCGCGGTGATCCTCGCCGCCGGCAAGGGTACCCGCCTGCGCTCGGCCCTGCCCAAGGTGCTCCACCGCGCCGCCGGCCGGCCGTTGCTCGCCTGGGTCATCGAGGCGGCCCGCCAGGCCGGCTGCGGCCGGATCCTGGTGGTGGTCGGCCACGGCGCCGAGCAGGTACGCGAGGAGATCACCGGTGACGACCTCGGCTGGGTGATCCAGGCCGAGCAGAAGGGCACCGGGCACGCCCTCCAGCAGACCGAGGAGGCCCTGGCCGGGACCGCGGCGAACCCGGCGACCTTGCTGGTGCTCTCGGGCGACGCGCCGCTGGTCACGCCGGCCACCCTGGAGGCCCTGGCGGACGCGGCGGAGGGCGGCGGGGGTGGCTGGGGGGCTCTCGCGGTGGCGGACCTCTTCGATCCGGGCTCGCTCGGGCGGGTCCTCGCCCGGCCGGACGGCAGCCTGGACCGCATCGTCGAGGCGGCCGACGCCCGGCGGGATGAGCCGGAGATCCTGAAGGTCCGACGGGTCAACGCCGGGCTCTACGCCCTGCCGGCGCCGGAGATCTTCGAGTATCTGCGGCGGCTCAAGACCGACAACGCCCAGGGGGAGCTCTACCTCACCGACGCGGTGGCCGGGGCGGCCCGCGACGGCAAGCCGGTGGCGATCGTCCCCCTCGCCGACGAGACCGAGGCGCTGGGGGTGAACAACCGGGCCGAGCTGGCGCGGGTCCACCGGCGGCTCATCAGCCGCCACCTCGAAGATCTGATGACGTCCGGGGTGACCATCCTGGAGCCCCTCCGCACTTCGATCGAGCCGGGGGTGCGTGTCGGCGCGGACACGGTGATCCATCCGGAAGTGTCCCTTTTCGGACACACCACCGTCGGCCCGGGATGCACCCTCCACCAGGGAGCCTGGCTGCGCGACACCACCCTCGGCGAGGGTGTCACCGTCGAGCCCTACAGCGTGCTGGACGGCGCCGAGGTGGGGGACGGCTGCCGGGTCGGACCGTTCGCCCGGCTACGCCCGGCATCGCGCTTGCTAGAGGGGGCCCGGGTGGGCAACTTCGTCGAGGTGAAAGCCTCCGAGCTGGGAGCCGGCAGCAAGGTCGGCCACCTCAGCTACGTCGGCGATGCCACGGTCGGCGCCGGAGCCAACCTCGGGGCCGGGGTCGTGACCTGCAACTACGACGGCACCCGGAAGAACCGCACCGAGATCGGTGCGGACGCCTTCATCGGCAGCGACACCATGCTGGTGGCGCCGGTCCGGGTCGGCGACGGGGCGACGACGGCGGCGGGATCCGTGATCACCAAGAACGTGCCGGAAGGGGCGCTCGCGGTCGGCCGGGTCCGCCAGAAGAACCTGACCGGGCGCCTGCCGGCGCTACGGCGGCTCCAGAAAGAACGCGCCGAGCGGCTCGACAGCGAAGAGCGGCGCGAGGAGACCTAGAGCATGTGTGGAATCGTGGGCTACGTGGGGGAGCGCGACGTCGTCCCCCTGCTGATGGACGGCCTCAAGCGGCTGGAGTATCGCGGCTATGACTCGGCCGGCGTGGTGGCGGTGCAGAACGGCCACCTGAAGACCGTCAAGGCCGAGGGCAAGCTCGAAAACCTGCGGGAGAAGCTGCGCGCGGAGCCGATCCCGGGCCACTACGGCCTCGGCCATACCCGCTGGGCCACCCACGGGCCGCCGAGCGAGCGCAACGCCCACCCGATGATCGATTCGCGGGAGCGCCTGGCGCTGATCCACAACGGCATCATCGAGAACTTCCTGCCGCTCAAGAAGCGCCTGATCGCCGAGGGGTGGACCTTCAAGTCGGACACCGACACCGAGGTGGTCGCGAACCTGATCTCCTCCTATCTCGACGGCGACCTGCACGGCGCCGTGGTGAAGGCGGTGCGCGAGCTGGAGGGGATGTACGCCTTCGCCGTGGTGACCACCTCCAGCAACGGGGGGCAGGAGATCATCGCCTCCCGCCAG
>DATAHG010000784.1:0-2747 GCA_036263295.1 Thermoanaerobaculia bacterium
GAGGAAAGCTTCGACCACGGTGGGGTCGAGCTGCTGTCCGGCCACCCGCTGGAGCTCGGCGAGCGCCACCAGGTGGCTGCGCGACCGGCGGTAGGGGCGGTCCGAGGTGATGGCGTCGTAGGTGTCCACCACCGCGAAGATCCGGGCGGAGAGCGGGATCGACTCGCCGGCCAAGCCGCGCGGATAGCCGTTGCCGTCCCAGCGCTCGTGGTGGCTGAAGATGATGTCGAACGAGGCGGGTTGCAGGAAGCTGACCTCGGAGAGCATCTCGGCCCCCCAGGTCGGGTGCTGCTTCATGATGTACCACTCTTCCTCGGTCAACGGGCCGGCCTTGCGCAGGATCTCGTCGGGCACCACCATTTTGCCGACGTCGTGGAGCAGGGCACCCCACTCCATGGCCTTCAGCTCCTCGTCGCGGAAGCCCATGGCCTTGGCGAGAGAGACGGCGAAGAGGGCGACGCGGAACGAGTGGCCGGCGGTCTCATGGTCGCGGGCGTCGGCGGCCGTGACCACCGCGCCGACGGCCTCGACGTAGGAGCGCTCGCGGGCCTGCTGCGACTCCTCCAGCGACTCGAGCAGGGCGCGGAACGAGGCTTCGATGAGCTTGACCTCGCTCTCCCCTCCGGCGCTCGGGAAGTCCTTCTGGAGCTCCCCGGTCCGCGCCATGTGGGACATGGTCTCGGCGAGTTGGCGCAGGGGGCGGGTGACGCGGCGCACCACGAGCCAGGCGGTGGCGGAGGCGAGGGTTCCCGCCGAGAGGGCGATGACCAGGAGGTTCCAGCCGATCTGGCGCGCGAGGTCCGCGTCGCCCACAGCGCTGACCAGCCCCTGGACAAAGAGGAGCGCCATCACGGAAACCGCCGTCGACACGAAGGCGGTGGTCAGGAAGACCCTTCTGCGCAGGTTCAAGCCGGACTGCCTCCCAAGCAAAGCAACAGCGAAGCCGAAACGAAAGATCTCGCGTCTGCGAAAGTTCGGGTAAGAGTATACGTCAAAGACTCCGCCCCGAGAGTGCTTGCGTTTCTGTTCCTCTATAAGCTTGGGTGCGCGAAACGCGAAATGCGATCCCTCCCGGAGGAAGCGGTACGATGGGGTCCATGTCCAACACCCTCCGTCCCCGGCTGCGCGTCCTCCACCATGACGTGATCGCCCTCGGGCCGGGCAAGGTGGACCTCCTGGAAGCCCTCGACCGCGCCGGCACCCTGGCCGAGGCGGCCAAGCAGCTCGGCATGTCCTACATGCGGGCCTGGAGCCTGGTGCAGACCATGAACGGTTGCTTCCGGGAGCCGCTGGTGCAGACCGCCCGCGGCGGCTCCGGCCGGGGGAGCGCCACCCTCAGCGACACCGGGCGCGCCGTCCTCGCCCTCTACCGCCGCATGGAGGGCGAAGCCGCCGCGGCGGTCGATCCCGCCTGGCGGGAGCTTCAGGGGTATCTGGCCGAGTAGGGAGATCGAGCAGGGAAATAAAAAAGGGGATCCCGGCCGGGATCCCCCTGTCAGCCTTCTACGACGGGGCTTTTCAGCCGGGCATCAGGACCGTGTCCACGACGTGGATCACGCCGTTGGACTGGTAGACGTCGGCCGTGGTGACCTTGGCCGTGCCGCCCTTCTCATCCTGCAGCACGACATCCTTGCCCTTCATCATGGCGGTGAGAGTGCCACCGCTCACCGTCTTCAGGGTGGCCTTGCCGTTCCCCTCCTTGATCATCTTGGCGAGGCTCGCGGCGTCCACCTTGCCGGCGACGACGTGGTAGGTCAGGACCGTGGTCAGCGTCCCCTTGTTCTCGGGCTTGAGCAGGGTGTCGACCGTGCCGGCGGGGAGCTTCTCGAACGCCTTGTTGGTCGGGGCGAAAACCGTGAAGGGGCCCGTCCCCGCCAAGGTATCGACCAGGCCGGCGGCCTTGACCGCGGCCACCAGGGTGGTGTGATCGGCGGACTTCGAGGCGTTCTCGACGATGTTCTTGGTGGGGTACATCGGCGCGCCGCCCACCATCGGGTTGTCCTTGGCCATCAGCCCGGCCGGCACCGCCGTCAGGGCGAAAATCGCGAATACGCTCAGCATTCTGTTCTTCATGTTCCCACTCCCTCTCTTCCGTTGGTTGTTCTGGTTGTCGCCGGGATCTGACTCGATGCTCCCGGATCCACTGTGGATACGCCCCTGGGCGGGGAGCGGATGAGGGCGGATCGATATACTTGACCCGATATATCGGGGTTGCTACTGTCGAGGCTCTTTGGAGGGAGTCCGCGATGAGAACCGGTCTTGGAAGGGGCCTGCTGGCCGCCTTCGCCTTCTGGCTCACCTTGGGCCTGGCGGTCACCACCGCCCGGGCCGACGAGCTGCAGGTGCTCGCCGCGGCGAGCCTGACCGACGCCCTCCAGGAGCTGGCCGCCTCCTATGAGAAGGCGACCGGGGACAAGATCGTGGCGAGCTTCGGCGCCTCCAGCACCCTCGCCCGCCAGATCCAGGAAGGCGCTCCCGCCGACCTCTTCCTCTCCGCCGACGAAGCGAAGATGGACGGCCTGGAGAAGAGCAAGCTTCTCCTGCCGGGCACCCGCCGCAGCGTCCTTTCCAACACCCTGGTGGTGGTGGTGCCGGCCGACTCGGAGATCCGCATCCAGTCCGCCGCCGATCTCGCCACCGCCCGGGTGCGGGCGCTCGCCCTGGCCGAGCCGCAGAGCGTGCCGGCCGGGATCTACGCCAAGGAATACCTGCGCGGCCTCCAGCTCTGGAGCAAGGTGATCGACAAG
>DATAHG010000785.1:0-5132 GCA_036263295.1 Thermoanaerobaculia bacterium
GGCCGGGCCGGGGCGCGGCAGGATGAAGGTGCTCTCGGCCAGGGCGGCGAGGAAGGGAGCCCAGGGCTCGCGCAGGTGCAGCACCACGGTGTGCTCGCCGGGGGTCTCGATGCGCGCGATCCGGCCGAGCGCGTCGGCGGCCGGGTTGGTGCGGCTGTCCGGCCGGCGCTCCAGGGTCCACCGCACGTCGGCGGAGGTGAACGGCCGGCCGTCGTGCCAGGTGACGCCGGGCCGCAGCGCGAAGGTGTAGGTCCGTCCGCCGTCGGAGATCTCCCAGCTCCGCGCCAGGTCGGGCAGGAGCTGGAGGTCGGCGTCGAGCGCCACCAGCTTGTTGAACAGGCTGGGGGCGACGCTCAGGACCCCTTCCTGGCGGTAGGCGTTGGGGTTGAGCCCCTCGGGCTCAAGCGGGATGAGGATGCGCAGCTCGCCGTCGCCCCCCTTGGCGGCGCCGTCGATCGAGGCCGGCGGAGCCGGCGCGCCACAACCGGCGGCGAGCAGCCCGAGGGCCGTGCCCAGGACCGCGGCGATCGACTTGCGCCAAACGGGGAGGAAAAACGAGGAAAACATAAAACGCCGGAGCTACCGGCGGCCTATCTTACAGGAACCGTGCCGGGCCGCACCGGCCGGCCCTCTGCTAGACTGGGCGCTCCGAGCCGGCAAAAACGAAGCAGATGAAGATTTTCCTGAAGTCCCTGGCGGCCCTCCTGTTCCTCGCCCTGGTGGTGTGGGCGATCCGCTCCGACGACCGGCCGGACGGGAAGGGGAGCGCGACGGCCGCCGCGAGCACCGCGCCCGCCTCCAGCGCCGTGGGGACCCCTCTCCCGGGCGGCGACGCCGCCTGGCGGACCGCGCCGCTGTGGGACGACGGCAAGGCCGAGTACTGCGCCTACCGCGCCCGCTGGCCGCGCTACGGCCACCGCTTCGACGGCCGCGTCCTGCTGGTCCTGGTCAAGGAGCCCTGGGCGCCGGACCTCGGCGTCAAGGCCGACACCCCCCGTCCAGACGGTTTCGACGTGCTGAAGCTCAACGTCGTGCGCGACGTCCCGACCGGCATCTACACCTACCACCAGATGGCGAGCGTGTTCACGCGCCGCGACTCCGGCGCCCTGGTGAAGATCGCCGCCACCAGCTCGGAAGCCTGCGGCATCTCGACCGCCCACATGGTGGCCGGCCGGCTCCAGACCCGCTCCTATTTCGACGGGCAGGGGGACCGCGCGTTGCCCTATCCGGCCGGCGCCCTGCCGGAGGACGGCCTGCCCGCCGCGCTGCGCGACTATGTCGCCGGGCCGGCGCCGGCCACGCTGGCAGTCTTCCCGTCGCTCCTCGCCTCCCGCTTTCCGGAGCTCGCGCCGGTGGTCTACCAGGTTGAAAAGCGTGCGGCCGGAGAGGGCGTGGAGATCCGCCTCACCCGGGGCGCCGCCGTCCTCGCCTATGTCTTCGAGCCAGCGCCGCCCCACCGGCTGCTGCGCTTCGAGCGCGACGACGGCACGCTTTACGAGCAGGTCAAGTGCGAACGGATCCCCTACTGGGAGATGCACAATCCCGGCGATGAGGCCTGGCTGCCGGCGGCGGTGCGGTAAAAGCCGGGTTGAAAACCGTTTCTCTTTTGAATTGTTTGCGATGCGAGCGGGCCGTGCTGCTATCATACCGAGCACGAAACAGTGGAGCGGCCGGATGTAGGCTCTGGATCCCCGCCTGGGATCCCGGGTGGCCCGAGACCCGGCGGTGCCGGCATCGTTCCCGCGAGGTGCTCGAGATCTGATGATCGATTACTCCAACATTCCTCGTGACTCCCGGCGTGTTCCGCTCGAAACCCGCGTCCAGCTCAAGTTCGACCGGTTCAGCGGCTTCATCAGCGAGTACTCGTCGAACATCTCGCCGGGCGGCATGTTCATCAAGACCAACAACCCGATGGCGGCGGGGGAGGTGCTCGACTTCGAGCTCCGCCTCGGCGACGGTTTCGAGCTGATCAAGGGGAACGGGCTGGTGGTCTGGACCCGCTCGAAAGACGAGGGGCCGAGCCGGCCGGCCGGCATGGGGCTGCGCTTCCTGGAGCTGAGCCAGGGCAGCAAGGAGCTGATCTACAAGATCGTGGACACCTACATCCAGGAGGGGGGGACGCCGTTCGACGTCTCCCTGGTACCGCCCGATCCCATCCCCACCCTGCCGAAGATCGAGAATCTCGGCTCGGCGCCGCCCTTCGCGCCCCCCGCCTGGCCACCGCCGGGACCGCCGGCTCCGCGCGATCCGGACGGCGACGAACCGCGCCTCGACGCATCGGCCTGGCTGCCGCCGCTCGACGAGCCGCCCTTGCCTCCGCTCGACGCGCCGCCGGCGGGCGAGCCGTACACGGGCTATCTGCCCTCGCTGCAGCCGCCGGTGCAGGAGTCGCGGCCGGCGAGCTTCAAGCTGGCCGGCAGCGCGTCGGCCAAGGCGCCCCCCCGCGGCCTGCTGCCCTGGGTGGTGATCGCCGGGCTGCTGGCGGTCGCCGCGGCGGTGTTCCTGCTGCGCGACACCTGGATGGGCTGGGTCGGGCTCGGCCGCGGGGAGGAGATGGTGGCGGCCGACGAGAAGGGGATCCAGCGCGACCTGCCGCGCCCGCGCCCCGATCCTGCGGCGCCGTCGGCGACGTCGGCGACAGTGGCGACGACGGACCTCGGGAGCGATCCGGCCACGGACCCGACCCCGGCACCGGACGCGCCGCCCGCGGAGCCCGCTGCGCCCGCTTCGGACACCCCGTTGCCCGAGCCGGTGCGCCGCAAACCGGCGATCGACCTCGCCCCGGCCGGGCCGGTGACCGGGACGCCGCCGCGCAGCAGCCCGGGCGGGACGGCGGCGGGGCCGGCCGTCACGGCGCTGGAGAAGATCTCCTGGAATCCGCTGGCCGGCGGCGGCACCGAGATCGTCCTCTGGGGCAACGGCGCGATGCGCCCGGAGATCTACTCCCACAGCCGGCTCGAAGGCTCCCAGCCGCGCGAGCTGTTCCGCCTGCAGGGCATGGCGCGTCCTTACCCGAAGCCGACCGTGGCGGTGGGCACCGGCGAGGTCCGCCAGGTGCGGGTGGGGTACCACCCCGGGCGGAGCAACGAGGTCCACGTGGTGCTCGATCTGGCGTCCCCGGCGGTCCAGGTGGCGCGGGTGGTGGAGGACGGCGACAAGCTGAGAATCGAGCTGCGCAAGAGGTAGGCCGGAGCACCGATGGCGAACGTGCAATCGATGAAGCGCCAGCTCCTGCGCGAGCTGGTGCAGGAAAACGTCGACCTGATCGAAGGCCGGCTGCCGCGCCGGCTGCGCAAGCGCGGCCGGCTGCCCGCCGCGGTCCGGCTCGGCCTGGCCGTCCTGCTCTGCGGCGGCCTGATCGGCCTGTCCTCGATGCTGCCGGCCGGCGCGTCGCGGCAGGCGGCGGTCTCGCCCATTCCGGGTGCCCCCCTGCCGGCCGCGCTGAGCCCGGAAACCCAGGCCGCCGCGGTCTCCCTGGAAGGCGCTCCCGCCGTCGCCGCGGCGGCCCTGCCGCTGGCGGTCCGCCGGGTGGTGATCGACCCCGGGCACGGCGGCGACAGTCTCGGCACCCACACCCCCGGCCTGGTCGAGAAGGAGATCACCCTCGACATCGCGGCACGGCTGCGGCGGCTGCTCGCGAACGACCACTTCGAGGTGGTGATGACCCGGCAGGGGGACCGCGCGGTCGAGCTGCGCGACCGCACCCGCCTCGCCAACCAGTCCGGCGGCGACATCTTCGTGTCGATCCACGTCAACTGGATCTCCAACCGCGACGCGCGGGGCATCGAGACCTACTACCTGGGGGCGACCAACGACCCCTACCTGACGAAGCTCGCCGCGGCGGAGAACCGCGATTCCGGCTACTCCGTCGCCGACACGCGCACCATCCTCGACCGCATCTACGCCGGGGTGCGCCAGGACAAATCGCGGGCGCTCGCGGAGAAGATGCAGGAATCGCTGTACCATTCGCTGCGCAAATTGAATCCGGAGCTGGAAGACCGGGGCGTCAAGGCGGCCCCCTTCATCGTGCTCTTGACGACCGACATGCCGGCCATCCTCGCCGAGGTCTCCTGCCTGTCCAACGAGGAAGAGGCGCGGCTGCTGTCGAAACCGCTGTACCGGCAATACATCGCCGAGGCGCTCGCCCAGGGGGTCCGTTCGTACGCGGACGCTGCCGCGGGGGCCGGAGAGAAAGGAATCTGACCGATGGCTGAGAAGAAAGAGGTCCTGCACGTGGGGATCGACCTCGGGACTTCCCGCAGCTCGATCTCGACGTCCAACGGCCAGCGCCACGTGGTGGAGAGCTACGTCGGCTGGCCGCTCGACATGGTGTCCCGCCGGGTGCTCAAGAAGACCGTGCTGATCGGACGGGAGGCCCTGGAAAACCGCTCGATGCTGGACCTCCACCGCCCGCTGGAGCAGGGCCTGATCAAGAACGGCTCGGACAAGGACGAGGCGGCGGTGCGCGAGCTGCTGGCCCACCTGCTCTCCCTCGCCGGGGTCGGCAAGGAGACCCGCGGCCACATGCGGGTGCGGGCGGTGGTCGGGGTGCCGGCCGAGGCCCTGCGCGTCAACAAGCAGCACGTGCGCAAGGCCATGCAGGACATGGCGGACAGCCTGATGATCGTCTCCGAGCCGTTCGCCGTCGCCTACGGGCTGGAGGCGCTCCTCCACACCCTGATCATCGACCTCGGCGCCGGCACCACCGACCTCTGCGTCATGAACGGCCGCCTGCCTACCGACGAAGAGCAGCGCACCCTCACCCAGGCCGGCGACTTCATCGACGACCAGCTCGGCCGCCTGGTGCGCGACCGCTATCCGCAGGCCAAGTTCTCGAACCACATGGTGCGGAGCTGGAAGGAGGAGGGGAGCTTCGTGGGAGCCACGAAGTCGCCGATCGTGGTGTCGGTGCCGGTCAACGGCAAGCCGACCGAGATCGACATCACCGACCCGATGAAGGAGGCTTGCGAGAGCATCCTGCCGCCGCTCGTCGAGTCGATGTTCGACCTCCTGTCGCGGGTCGATCCCGAGTACCAGGAGACGGTGCGCAACAACGTGGTGGTGTCGGGCGGCACCGGCCTGATCCGCGGCCTCGGACCCCGCCTGGAGCAGGAGATGGCGCCGATCGGCGG
>DATAHG010000786.1:0-2478 GCA_036263295.1 Thermoanaerobaculia bacterium
CGGCTCGTCCGCCTCCCTGCTCGCCCGCGGCTTCTCGGGAAATTGCTCCGGGACCTATCTGATGGCCGAAGCGGGCGGCGCGACGTCCCTCTGGACGCTGGAGGCCGACGGGGCCTTTTTCGCCACCAGCTCCCTCCAGCCTCTCCTCAATTTTTCCGATCAGCCGGGGAGTTGGGAGAAGGACGGCCACACCGGCGCCAAGGGCGTCCTCCTCGCCCTCGTGTTCGACGACAACAACCAGCTCCTCAACGTCAGCCGCGTGGACGTCTCCCTGCACACCGTCGGCGGCGGGTGCGACAACATCGCCGGCTCGCTGGAGGTGCGCGAGTTCACCGCCGGTGAGGATCCGCTCGATCCCGCCACCGATACCGGAGATCCCATCGCCACCGATACCGTCACCGGCCGCCGTGTGACGCCGCTGCGGTAGAGCGGGCGGGGGGCGGCATCGGAAAGCTCACGGAGGCTCGGCTTCTCGTATGTCCAGACAACGTTCCAGGGTTCTTATCGCCGACGACCAGCCGATGATCCTCGCCGGCTTGCGCGAGCTCCTCGAGCCAGAGCTCGAAGTGGTCGCAGCCGTGACCGATCGCGGGGAGCTCCTGACCGCCGCCAAGAGCTTGCGGCCCGACCTCGTCATCGTCGAGATCACGATGTCTGGCCTCGACGACATCGAGGTCACACGCCAGCTCCAGGAAATCCTTCCCGGCGCGCGGGTGCTGATCCTGAGCTTTCACACGGAGCCCTCCTGGGTCCGCGCGGCGTTCGCGGCCGGCGCTTGCGGTTATCTGACCAAGACCTCCACCCCCGAGGAGATCCTTCTCGCCGTCCGGGAGGTGCTCAAGGGCCACTTCTTCATCAGCCCGGCCGTCACCTGGATCCTGCTCGCCGGCGCGACCGAGCACTCCGCGAAGGCACGCCCGGCCGCCGCGCCCGGGGAAGAGCCGCTGACCCGGCGTGAGGCCGACATCGTCCGCCTCGTGGGGCAGGGGCTGTCCAACAAGGACATCGCCCGGCAGCTCGGTCTCGCGGTGACGACGGTCCGCAGCCATTTGAATCGGGTCTACGAAAAGCTGGGGACGGCGAGCCGGGTGGAGCTGGCGCTCTTCGCCGCCCAGAGCCGTGACTCCGTGATGTGACGAGGCGAAAGATTCATCGCCAGAGACGAGCCCCGGCCGCGGCCGGGGCTCTAGATCCTGGGGATCAGAACGTCACATGCACGTGAGGCCGGCCGCCTCCGCCTTGGCCCGGATGAGGTTGGCGCACACCAGAGTCTCCTCGGCGGTGCCGAACAAAGGGAAGCTCAGGGCATTGCCGCAGGCCCCGCCGGGGCCGAAGAAGGCTGTTTGCGGCCAGAAGCCGCTCGAGGTCTGCAGGGTCACGGAGCCCGGTCCGAGCCTGCCCTCGATGCACGCCAGAAGGGTACCGTTCTGGCCGTTCAGCGTCTCGATGAAGCCGGGGTACTGGGCGACGCACGGGCAGACGACATCGCACGGCGGGCGCTGGCCCGTGATCCGCGTGAAGTTGTCGCCGACCTTGTTGCAGGCTTTCTCCGACGCCTGCGGCGCATCGCTGTCGCAGTCCATGGCCTCGCAGTAGGCGTTGCAGAGGCCGTGGGCGGCGCCGGTCTGGCCGTCGCAGATGGTCTCGATCGCGGGCGTCTGGCCGTCCGGCGTGTCCATGGCGTTGTTGTCCGGCCATGCCGGCGCCTGCGCGGTGGCGGCGCCCGCGAAGGTGAAGAGGAGACAGAGGGACAGAATCGTTCTGATCAATGTACGCATCACTAGGTTCTCCTTGGCTCCCGGAGGGAGGCGGTCGTTACCTGGATGGCCCTCGGACGATCGACGAGATCGTGAGAAATACCGAAGGCCGGGGTGCAGCGTGTGGTGTTGGTTGAGCGCTTTAACAATTGCCAGCTTAGTGCCAGCACCCCGGCGTGTCTATCCTCCCGAGCGATGATTTTTGCCTCCTCTTTAGAAAGGAGGAGAGATCCTCTTTGGGGAGGATCGCTGAAGAAATGTGTCGATGAAAAGGCAACAAGCGTTGAGGAGAACCAATACATTTGTAGGTGCCGCGGCCCGGCATCTGCGCGTGCCCGGGATCGTGCTGCTGCTCGGCGCCGGAGTGCTGCTGGGGGCGGACGGGCTGAACATCGTGCGGCCCGCGGCGCTCGCCGCGCACCCGACCGATCTGCCCGCCAACCCGGGCCGCACCCGCCTCGACCTCGCCGCCGCCGTGCTCGGCCTCGGCGGCGCTTCGTGCGGTCCGATCCCCATCGAGCACGACATCGTCAAGGCCGGCGCGGTGCGTCACTTCGGCTTCGTCATCCGCCCGCTTGGCGCGAAGGCGGACGCCGCGGAGCTCGCCCGCGCCCGGCCCGCCTCATCAAATCGTTGAGAGAGACCTCAACGTTTTGATGACGACAGGCGGGGAAACTCTCTTTAGGATGGATCTCGCAGATCCGCTGCGCCGGCCACCCTC
>DATAHG010000787.1:0-2707 GCA_036263295.1 Thermoanaerobaculia bacterium
TCGACGAACAGCTCCTGGATGCTCTGCACCCGCTCGGACTCGACCGTGCCGTTCTCGCTGAGCTTGGAGAGCTGCTGCTGGAAGTCCTCCTTGAGACGGTCGGTCTCGTCGAGCATCGAGGCGTCGCGCGAGCTCACCGCGTCCTGGAGGTTGCGCTGGATCTTGTCGAGCTTGTCTTCCAGCTCGTGACTCGCCTGGAACGCCGGGAAGTATCCCTTCTGGATCTCGTCGAGCAGGGAGCCGTTGCGCTGCCCCACGCCGAACGAGGTGACCAGGATCAGCAGGAAGCCGGCGGCGGCCAGCCCGGGCATCAGGGCCACCTTGTGGGCGAACTTCAAGGACCGGAAGAGGGATCGCCGCTCCTTGGTCCCGGAGCGGCGGTCTCTGCGGTCGGCCGCGCCGGCCCGCATGATCACGGGCTCAACCTCACGCTCTTGACCCCGTCGCCGAGCGGCGTCCCGGCGGGCACATAGCCGATGGCTCCATCATGCTCTCGCACGTAATCCAGCACTCCTTCCGTCGTATCCTTTTCCGGCGGAGGCACCTCGCGGCCCGAGAAGATCATCCTCTGCCAGTACGCCTTGATGGCCGCGGTGCCCTTGCCGTGGATATTCTGCGAGAAGCTCTCGCGGACGGGCGAGCGCTCCTCCAGATCCACCGGCACCACCCGCTTGCCATTCTGCCAGCGGCTGATCTTCTTCATGAACATCTTCGAGACCTCCTGCGCCGACAGCGCGGAGACCGGGTTCGAGCTGTGGACCACGATCTGGAAGGGCTCGGCCGCGACCGACGGCTCGCTCGCTCCCACCAGCAGCCCGGCCGCCAGCAGGAGCGCCAGGGCCAATCCCCGAGGGTTTCTCCGTAGCTTGAGCATAACCGATGACCCCGATCAGAAGCTCGTGGACCAGCTCACGATGCCGTAGTAGGTTTTCAACGGCGCCACCGACAGCTCGTTCTCCACCAGGAATCCCTTGTTGCGGTGGATCTCGGCCTTGGCGACGACGTTGTACTTGAACCGGTAAAGGACCCCCAGGGCGTAGTCCTCGCTCAAATCGAGCTCGGGGATCAGCTTGAAATCGACTTTGGCGAAGTCCGCCTGGAGGTTGAGGCTCCACTTCGGCGTCAGCTCGAAGCCGAGCTGGCCGTAGTAGGCCAGATAGACGATGTGGGGAATGACAAAGTCGGGCGTCAACCGGAATGGCGCTTCCGACCAGAGAACCTCGGAGCGCGCAAAAAAGCGTTGGAAGGACCCGTCGGCGGAGAAGGCGTAGGCCTGGACCGTGTCGGTCTCGTAAGCCTGATTGAGGCGCCCCTCGGCCTGGAACCGGAACCCGGAGAGTCCGAAACGCAGCCCGCTGACGGGAGTGTTCAGCCAGAGCTGCGTGCCGACCGCGTTCTCGGCCCGCGCCACCACGACGTTGCCCGACGGGGGATCCTGCTCGACGCGGTCCCAGCCGCCGAAGTAGGCATCCGAATCGACGCTCCACTCCCCACCGGAGTGGAAGGCGTGAGAGAGCATGATGCCCTCGACGCTCTCGCTGCTGTAGTTCTCCACATAGAAATTGAGCGGGGGCGTATAGAACGGCAACAGGGTGCCGACGTCCCGGATCTCGTTGTAGACGCCGAACGGAAGCTGCATCTTGCCGACTTTGACCGAGGTGGCATCCGACAGCCGCCGCTCGTAGAAGGCCCAGTCGAGCTCCACGTCGTCGTAGACCTCGTTGAGGGTGCTGCGCCCCCTCCGGTCGTGAGCGATCTGGGCGACCACGATGTCGCGCGGGGTCATCTCATAGCGGAACTGGAGGGCGATGTTCCGGTAGTCGGTGGTCCCCCCTTCCGGAATCCCGAAGATCTGATGGCCGTCGCTCATCGCGTACGCCTGGCTCAGATAGGCATGGAAGGAGAACTTCGGTCCCTCCTTTTCGTCCTCCGCCTCCTCCGCCGCCGGATCCTGGGCCGGATCGACGGTGCCGGCGGACAAGGGAGGCGCAAGCCCGGCCAGCAGGACGAGAACCCAGAGGCGGACGAAAGGAACGGCCAAAGGGACAGACCAGCGGCGAAGACGTTTCATGGCAGGCTCCCAGCAGAAATCGCATCGGATCGCAGCTCGAGCCCGTCGGAGATCCAGAGGACCTGGTCCACGTCCAGCAGGATGATCAGGCTCTCGCCAAGGTGATAGACGCCAACGAGAAAATCGGAATGCTCGGTGAGGATGTCGGCCGGCGGCGCCTGCACCGCGCTCGGCAGCACGCGGACCACCTGCCGGGCGGAGTCCACCAGCAGGCCGATCGAGCGCTCGCGGGAGGACACCACCACGATCCGGTTCTGAGGCTCCAGAGGGGCCGGCGCGAGCCCCAGGCGGACCCGCAGATCGACCACGGCGAGGACCCGGCCGCGCAGGTTGGTGATGCCACGGATCGGGGCCGGCGCGTGCGGCACCCGGGTGATGTTGCTGATCCGCAGCACCTCCTGCACCCGTGTTACCGGCAGCGCGTAGATCTCCCCCGTCAGCTCGAAGGAGACCCAGATCTCCGGCTCCTCGCGCGGCTCCGGCGCCGCCGGCTTGAGCTGGCTCTGCAAGCGGTCCACGAAGGCATAAACCCGCCCGGGGCTGTCCGGCGAGGCCACCGCCGGTGCCACCGGTGGCACCGGCTCCGTCCGCTCGACCGGGGCGGGCTCCTCCCCCGCCAAGCCCTGCCGCGCCTCG
>DATAHG010000788.1:0-3451 GCA_036263295.1 Thermoanaerobaculia bacterium
GCGCCCCGCTCTCCGCGCCGGCGCCCCTGCAGCAAGAACCCCAGCAGGAGCAAGACGTGGAGGTGTCGCGTGCCGCCGGTTGATGCCGTCCCGACCTCGAATGAGGCTCCCAGGAAGCTTCGGGTGCTGCTGTTCAGCACCGTGTTCCCCAACGCCGTCCAGCCGGTCCACGGCGTGTTCGTCCGCGAGCGCATGAAGGGGCTGCCGGAATCGGCCGTGGAGGTCGAGGTCGTGGCTCCCACAGCCTGGTTCCCGTTCGTCTCCGGCCTGCGCCCCGGCTACCGGCCGCCGGTACCGGCCGAGGAGGTCCAGGGGGGCGTGACGGTCCACCATCCGCGCTTCCTGTCCTTCCCGGGCATCCTCAAGAGCCTGGACGGGATCCTGCTCTTCCTCTCGGCCCTGCCGGCGGTCCTGAAGCTCCACCGGCGCGCCCGCTTCGACCTGATCGACGCCCACTTCGTCTACCCCGAGGGGCTGGCGGCGGCGCTCCTCGGCATGGTCCTGCGGGTGCCGGTGGTGGTGACCCTGCGCGGCATGCTCCCGCTCCTGATGCCCTTCCGCCTGCGCCGGCCGCAGCTCCGCTTCGCCCTGGAGCGCGCCGCCCGGATCGTCGCGGTGGCCGGCTCGCTCAAGGAGGACGCGGTGCGGCTGGGGATCCCGGCGGAGCGTGTGCGGGTAATCGAGAACGGCGTCGATGCCGACCTCTTCCAGCCGCTCGACCGCATCGAGGCCCGGCGCTCGCTCGGCCTGCCGGAAGAGGGGCCGCTGCTGGTCTCGGTCGGCACGCTCGCCCCGCGCAAGGGGTTCCACCTGGTCATGGAGGCGATGAGCCGCCTGAACGACCGCTTCCCGGACCTGCGCTTCGCGATCGTCGGCGGCGCCGGCGCCGAGGGGGCGATGGAGAAGGGGCTGCGCGACATCGCCGCCCGGCTCGGGGTGGCGGACCGCGTGGTCTTCGCCGGCCCGCGCCAGCGCGCCGAGTTGGCCGCCTGGTACAGCGCGGCCGACGCCTTCGTGCTGGCGAGTGCCCACGAGGGGTGCCCCAACGTGGTGCTGGAGGCCCTGGCCTGCGGCACGCCGGTGGTGGCGACCCCGGTCGGCAACGTGCCCGAGCTGGTTCCCGCCGAGGCCGGCCGGGTGGCGCCGCGCGAGGTGCCCGCCCTGGCGGAGGCGATCGCTGAAGTCTTGGGACGGGACTGGGACCGGGACCGCATCCGCGGCGGCGTCGAGCCGCGCTCCTGGCGGGCCGTGGGACGCGAGGTCGTCGAGGAATTCGAGGCCGCGCGCCGCCCGGAGTCCAGCCCGGCCCTGCCCCGTCCGGCAATTGATCCGGCGATCGATCCGGCGGGCGAGAGGAGCCCGGCGTGAGGATTCTCTACCACCACCGCACGCGGGCCGGCGACGCCCAGGGGATCCACATCTCCGAGATCCAGCGCGCCTTCCGCGAGCGCGGCCACGAGGTGCTGGAGGTGGCGCTGGTGCAGGCCGGCGCCGAAGCCAGGGCCGACGAGTCCGGCGGCGAGGCCCGCGGCCTCGCCGGGCTCGCCTCCCGCGCCGCCGCCCGGATGCCCCTGCCGGCCAAGGAGATCCTGGAGCTGGGCTACAACGCGGTGGCCTACCGGCGCCTCGCGGCGGCGATCCGCCGCTTCCGTCCCGACTTCGTCTACGAGCGCTACGCCGCCAACACCTTCGCCGGCCTCGCCGCGGCCCGCCGCCTGGGCGTGCCGTTCGTCCTCGAGGTGAACTCGCCGCTCGCGCTCGAAAAGGCCGAGCACGACGGGCTGTTCTTCCGCCGGCTGACCCATTCGATCGAGCGCCGGGTCTGCTCTGGAGCCGACGTGACCCTGGCGGTCACCGGCGTCCTGGCGAAGATCCTGGAGGACGAGGGGGTGCCGGCCGGCAAGGTGGTGGTGATGCCGAACGGCGTCCGCCGCGAGTTTGGGAGCGGGGGAGACGGCGCCGCCTTCCGGCGCGGCCTGGGGATCCCCGAGGACGCCTTCGTGGCCGGCTTCGTCGGCTGGTTCCGCCCCTGGCACGGTCTGGAGCGGCTGCTCGAAGCCGCCGCCTCGCCGGCCTGGCGCGAGGCGGACATCCATCTCGTGCTGGCGGGCGACGGCCCGGCCATGCCGGCCCTGCAGGCCCGGCGCGCCGCCGATCCCGACCTGGCGCGGCGGGTCATCCTCTGCGGCTCGGTGCCGCGCGGCGAGATCGAATCCGCGCTCGCCTCGTTCGACGTGGCCGTGCAGCCGGCGGTCACCTCCTATGCCTGCCCGATGAAGATCCTGGAGTACATGGCGGCCGGCCGGGCGATCGTCGCGCCCGGCTCGGCCAATGTGAGAGAGCTGCTGACGCACGGGGAGACCGCACTGCTCTGCCCCGGCGACGAGAACCCCACCGCCGAAGACCTGGGGAGCGCCGTCCTGGCGCTCGCCCGCGATCCGGAGCTGCGCGCCCGTCTGGGCGTCGCCGCCGGCCGCCGGCTCTTCGAGCGGGGCTACTTCTGGGAGGAGAACGCGCGGCGCGTCGAGGAGCTGGTGCTGGCCCGCCAGGACCCCCGGCGCTCCGCCGTCTCCATGCTCAACGTGAAAGGGGAGGTGCGATCGTGCTGAATGCGTTTTCCGTCGATGTGGAGGATTACTTCCAGGTCGGCGCCTTCGAGCGTGCCTGTCCGCGGGAGCGCTGGGGAAGTTACGAGCCGCGGGTCGAGGCCAACACCCGCCGGCTGCTGGATCTGTGCGACCGCCACAACGTGAAGGGGACGTTCTTCGTCCTCGGCTGGGTGGCCGAGCGCTGGCCCGGCCTGGTGCGCGACATCCAGGCCGGCGGCCATGAGCTGGGCACCCACGGCCAGGACCACCGCCAGGTCACCACCCTCACCCCGGACGAGTTCCGGGAGGACATCCGGCGCTCCAAGCGCACCATCGAGGACGCCGCCGGCGCCGAGGTCATCGGCTACCGCGCCCCGAGCTACTCGATCGTGCGCGAGACGATGTGGGCCCTCGACATCCTCCACGAGGAAGGCTTCCGCTACGACTCCAGCGTCTTCCCGATTCACCACGACCGCTACGGGATTCCGGACTTCCCGCGTTTCCCGCGGCCGCTGGTCGGCCACAACGGCTCGGCGCTCCACGAGTTTCCGATCTCGACCGTGCGCTTCGCCGGCATGAACCTGCCGTTCGTCGGCGGCGGCTACCTGCGCCACTTCCCATGGGCGTTCATCCACTGGGGGATGAGCCGCCTCAACGACGGCGAGCGCCGGCCGGCGATCCTCTACATCCACCCCTGGGAGATCGACCCCGAGCAGCCCGTACAGCCGGTGCCCTATCTCACCCGGGTGCGCCACTACCGCAACCTCGCCCGCACCGAGGACCGGCTCGCCCGGCTCTTCTCGGAGTACCCGTTCACCACCGTCCGGGAGGTCCTTGGCCTGTGAGCGCCGAGCCCCTCGCCA
>DATAHG010000789.1:0-4951 GCA_036263295.1 Thermoanaerobaculia bacterium
CCCTGGTTGCGGGCGAAGAGGGCCACGAGCGTGGCGATGTAGGCCTCTCCGAAGGCGGTGGTGATGGCGGCCGCGGTGGAGGCGGCGATCGCGCCTCCGATCGCGCTGCCGACGCCCGGGACGAGCTTGATCAGGCCCGAGACGATCGAGCGGCCGGCCAGGGTGGCGCCGGTGCCGGTCACCATGCTGCCGATTAGCGAGCCGAGGAAGCCTTCGTTGAAGCTCAGGCCGAAGGTGGCCGTGATCCCGGCGATCATGCCGACCTGCAGGGGGACGATGAGCGCGGCGTCGGCAAAGGGGATCGGCGTCGCGCCCACCGTGGCCGCGCTCGCCGCCGCTCCGGCGACGATCAGGTGGGCGCGCTGCTTTTTTTGTTCGATGCTCACTTTCTGGGCTGCCGCGAAGGCCCGGCGCTGCCCCTCCGGCACCAGCTCCATGGTGAGATCGACCAGCTCGACCAGCCCCATCGGCGCCAGGGTGTGGCCGTCGTCCAGCTCTTCGGTCAGGGCGCGCACGCGGACGACGTTGCGGGCCTGCGGCAGCAGCTCCTGGACGGTCGCCCGGAACCCCTGGTCCGCCCGCGCCTTGGTGATCACCGCGACCACCGGCACCAGCGCCGCGAGCACCCGGCAGAGCTCCTCCTCGGCCCGCTCGACCCGGCGCAGGTCCTCCGAGATGCAGACCCAGGCGATGTGGATGTGCTTCGTGGGGTCGGTGTCGCGGGCCCGCTCGGCGACCAGCTCCCGCAGGCTTTCGAGGGTCTCCTCGTAGTCCGCCATCTCCAGCCCGCGGGTGTCGAAGATCGACAGCGGGATGTCTTCCTTGGTGATCTCGCGGGTCTGGCGGGTCACCGGCCGCCCCTGCCCGGTGGTCGCGAGGTTCCCCTGGAAGACCGCGTTGACGAGGGTGCTCTTACCGACGCCGGTGCGCCCGGCGATCAGCACGTTGACCCGGCCGCGCTCCCGCAGGGCCTCCTGCAGGGCGTTCTTCGCCAGGGTCGTGAGGTCGAACGTCTCGGCCATCGGCTCTCCTGTTCTCTGTCTCCCACCTCTCCCGCTGCTCTTTCTGAGCCTTGGCGATCTCCGAGTTGACCTCGCCCCCCATCAGCAGGGCGAGACCGGTCAGATAAAACCAGATCAGCAGAAGGATCACGGCCCAGAGGGATCCGTAGGCGGTGGCGATCGGGTGGCGATAAGTGAGATAAGCCCGCAATCCGAAAGACGCGAGGAGCCAGAGCGCCACTCCGGTCACCGCGCCGGGCGTGCCCCACTGGCGATTGGGGCTTTTGCCCAGGTTCGGGGCGTAGTTGTAAACCATTTCGAACGACAACAGCACGAAGACCAGGATCAGCGGCCAGCGCCAGATGTTCCACGCCGTGGCGAAAAGCTGGCCGATCCCCATGCGGACCGCCAGTTTTTCGCCGATCGCGCCGCCATAGAAGATCAGGCCGAGGGCGCAGAGGATCAGCACCGCGAAGGCGATCGTCAGCACGATGGCGAGCGGCCGCCGCTTCCAGAAGCGGCGCGTCTCCTTGAGGCCGCAGGCCGCGTTGAGCGCACGGGTCACCGCCAGCATGCCGTTCGAGGCCAGCCACAGGGCGCCGGCCAGGGAGAGGGACAGCTTGGCCCCGCCGCGACCGGTGGTGATCTCGTGCAGGGTGTTATGGAGGAGCGCCGTGACGTCGACGCTCGGCGACACCCGCGCCAGGTAGACCAGCAGATCGAGCCGCAGGCTGGGGTTGTTGCCGGCGAGGTAGCCGAGCAGGGTGGTCAAAAACAGCAGGAGCGGGAAGATCGAAAAGAGAAAGAAGTACGCCAGCTCGGCGCTCCTCCCCAGCAGCTCGTCCTCCCAGATCTGCCGCCAGAGGCGAAGCCCCAGCTCCTTCCAGGACAGCCCGCCGCGCGACCAGAGGGAGGGGACGGTCGACCGGTGGCGGCGCAAAGTCATGAGAAGAGCTTATCGCAAGGGGCGAGGCGGGGTGTCTGAACGGGCTGCAATGGTGCCTTTCCGTGTCTCGGAGTAGCGCCTCCCGGCAACGCCGGAAGGCTCCGCGGCACGCGTGCTAAAGTCGGCCGCTGCAATTCTTCCGCCCGCTCCGCGGGTCTGGCGAGGGGACCGCGATGGACCGCAAGAAGGCCGAAGAGCGGGTCGCCCGGCTGAGGTCGGAGATCCGCCACCACGACTATCTCTACTACGTCAAAGACGCCCCCGAGATCTCCGACGAGGGTTACGACAAGCTCTACCGGGAGCTGGTCGGGCTGGAGGAGCAGTTCCCCGACCTGATCGCCTCCGACTCCCCCACCCAGCGCGTGGCCGGCCAGCCGATGGACAGCCTGCCGACGGTCGAGCACGCCGCCCCCATGCTGTCGCTCGAATCGGACCAGGCCGAGGCGAGCCTGCGCCGTTTCGACGAGCGCCTCCGCAAGGGGCTGGGACCGGGGGCGGACGTCCTGTACACCCTGGAGCCCAAGCTCGACGGCGCCTCGATCGAGCTGGTGTATGAGAACGGCCTGCTCCTCCAGGCCTCGACCCGCGGCGACGGCCGGCGCGGCGAGGGGATCACGGCCAATATCCGCACGATCTACTCGGTCCCCCTGCGCCTGCGCGACGGCAAGCACCCGGTGCCGCCGTACCTGTCGATCCGCGGCGAGGTCATCATGCACTCCAAGGAGTTCGACGAGCTCAACGAGCGGCTGATGGCGGAGGGCAAGGAGCCCTTCGCGAACCCGCGCAACGCCGCCGCCGGGGCGGTCCGCCAGCTCGACCCCCAGCTCACCGCCGCCCGCCCGCTCGACCTCTACGCCTACGACATCCTGGCGCCGCAGGGGGACGACCTCCAGGCGATCGGCCTCACCACCCAGTGGGACGTGCTGCAGGCGCTCGGGGAGTGGGGCCTGCGGGTCAACAACCGGGTGACCCGGGCCCGCACGGTGGAGGACATCCTGGAGTACCACGCCGGCCTGGAGGCGCAGCGCGACGACCTCGGCTATGAGATCGACGGCATCGTCATCAAGCTCGACGACCTCGCCGCCCGCGAGGAGCTGGGCTGGACGTCGCGCCATCCGCGCTGGGCCTTCGCCTACAAGTTCCCGCCGCGCAAGGAGATCACCCGGCTGCTGTCGATCTTCCCGTCGGTCGGCCGGACCGGGGTGGTGACCCCGGTCGCCATCCTGCTGCCGGTCGAGATCGGCGGCGTGACGGTCTCCCGGGCCACCCTGCACAACCGCGAGGAGGTGATCCGCAAGGACGTCCGCGAAGGGGACCGGGTGCGCATCCAGCGGGCCGGCGACGTCATCCCCCAGGTGGTCGAGCGGATCGAGGAGCCCGACCGCGAGCGCGGCCCGGAGTGGCGGATGCCGGAGTCCTGCCCGTCCTGCGGCACCGCCCTGACCGAGCGCGGTCCGTTCACGGTCTGCCCCAACAGCTTCGAATGCCCGGCCCAGCTCGTGGGGCGGATCACCCACTTCGCCTCCCGCAATGCCCTCGACATCGAGGGGCTGGGGGACGAGACGGCCAAGATGTTCGTGTCCGAGAAGCTGGTGCGCCAGCTCCCCGACCTTTTCGAGCTGCGGGCGGACCAGCTCGTGCAACTCGAAGGCTTCGCCCAGAAGTCGGCCACCAACCTGGTCGAGGCGCTCGCCAAGGCCGCGAACGCCGAGCTGCCGCGCTTCCTCTATGGGCTCGGGATCCCGGAGGTCGGCGTGGCCGTGGCGCGGGACCTGGCGCGGCACTTCGGGACGTTCCAGGCCTTGCGCGAGGCGGACGAGGCGGCGCTCCAGGAGGTGATGGGGGTGGGCCCGCGCATGGCCGAGGTGATCACGGCGTTTTTCCGCGAGCCCAATACCGCGGCGATCCTCGACGAGCTGCTGACCAAGGTCCGGCTGATCGAAAGCCAGTCCAAACCGGTGGCAGCGTCCGTATTACCGTTTGCGGGTCAGAAATTCGTCTTCACCGGCGGACTGACCCGCATGACCCGCGGCGAGGCCCAGGCGAAGATCGAAGCTCTGGGCGCGCGCGCCACCGGCTCGGTCTCGAAATCCACGAATTACGTGGTCATCGGCGAAGACGCCGGATCCAAGGCGGACGACGCGCGGCGGCTGGGGGTCACGACCCTGGATGAAAACGGGTTCATCGAACTGTTACAGCAGAACGGTATCGAGGTGTGACCGATGACAAAGCAAGGCAAATTCGTTTTGATGACGCTCCTGATCCTCGGGGGCCTGACGATCCTCTGGGAGTTGGGGGACGGCGCGCGGATCGCCTTCGGGCAGCCCAAGGTCACGAAGGCCGCACCGGCAACGAAAGGATCGAACAAAGTGGCGAAGATCGTGAAATCGGACGAGGAGTGGAAGAAGATCCTCACTCCCGAGCAGTATTACGTGATGCGCAAGCAGGGCACGGAGCGGGCCTTCACCGGCGCGCTGTGGAACAACCACGAGCACGGCAAGTATCTCTGCGCCGCCTGCCACCTGGAGCTGTTCAGCTCGGAGACGAAGTTCGAGTCCGGCACGGGCTGGCCGAGCTTCTGGAAGCCGATCGACGAGAGCCACGTCGAGACCGAGAGCGACTGGGGCCTCGGCATGAAGCGCACCGAGGTCCACTGCGCCCGCTGCGGCGCCCACCTCGGCCACGTCTTCGACGACGGCCCGCAGCCGACCGGCCTGCGCTACTGCATGAACGGCGTCGCCCTGACGTTCAAGCCGGCGGTCGCCTGATGCGGGCGTCCAAGCCTACGCCTTCACCTTCGGCTGACATGGAGCAGCACCCATGACCACATCATCGCTCTTCACCCGGCGGCGCGCGATCTGCGCCCTCGGGCTCGCCGGCCTGCTCGGCGCGGTGCTCCTCGGCCACGGCAAGCCGGCCGGGGCGGAGGAGGCGCGCCTGGTGCCGCCGCCGACGCTGGACGAGACCCCGGCCAGCGGGGCGGCGCCCGAGGTGGCGGTGCTGG
>DATAHG010000790.1:0-4712 GCA_036263295.1 Thermoanaerobaculia bacterium
CTCGGGCCTGATCAAGCTCGTCCCGGGCGTCGGCAGCGCGATCGGAGGCGCGATCGCCGCCTCCACCGCGGCCGCCATCACCACCGCCTTCGGAGAGGCCTACATCGCCACGCTCGTGGCCCTCTTCGCCCGCAACCAGGGAGAGCCCCCCTCGACCTTGGAAGTGCTCGAAGCCTTCCGGGAGCAATACTCCCAGCGTCTCCGGAAAAAGCCTGGAAAACCATGACGAAGTCCCGAGATCTCGCCGCAACATCGAGATAGGCCGTGACAAAGTCTCGCGATTCCGTGACGAGACGTCCATGAAACGTCACGAAGTGGAGAGACATCATGACGACCTGCTCTCGTCACGTGACAACGTGGAGAGAAGTCTTGGCAAAACGTAGAGACATCGTGACGGAATGACCCTGCATCGTGACGAAGTGTGGAGGCATCGTGACAAAACATCAAGCGGCCGTGACGAGATGGGGCCGCGTCGTCACGAAATGCGGAGATCTCGTACCGATGTGAAGAGAGACCGTGACGAAGTCCAGGGACAACGTGGCGAAGTGGAGAGAGACCGTGACAATGTGCGGAGACTCCGTCACGAAGGCTCAAGATATCGTGACGAAATGGGGAGCGTTCGTGACAACGTCTCGGAATGTCGTCATGGATTTCGAGCGCTTTGTCTGGAGTCTCCGGCGGGCGGGGAGGCGTACTATCGATCTATGAGGTATCAGGCCGCATCGCTCCTCCTCCTTCTGACATTCGCCCTGTCTCCCGCCGCCCGGGCGGCGCTTTCGGATGCTCCTCACGAGGACATCCATTTCCTGGCCGAGCATCTGCCGGAGAGCGGCCAGGACGCCCGTTTCCTGTCGCTCCCCTGGCTGGGTTCCCCGCTGACGGCGGGGGAGTGGCAGCAGACCGTCCAGATCGGCTACAACGACAGCAGCGCCGGGGGATTCATGACCCTGAGCGGTCCGATGGCCGCGCTGAGCGCCGGCTATGGCGTGAGCGACCGCTGGGGGATCGAGGGGTTGGCGTTCTACGACTCCATGCAGGTGGGAGGCGATCGCGGCCGCGAGGTGCTGCGCGGCGCCGGCCTGCGCGGCGTGCCGCTCGACCTGCCGGAATTCGCCGATTTCTCCAATCCGCGTGGCGATTATCTGCACTGGGGGGCGGGAGCGGCCCTGGTGCGGGAGCTCTCCCCGGCCGGCGCGGCCCGGCACTGGTCGCTCACGGCGGGCGTCCTCTACGACCACCTGGAGATGAAGGATTTCCAGCTCGACTACCGGGTAACCGGGGGGACGAGCGCCGGAGCCTCCGGCGTGCTCGACCACAGCGGCGAGGCGGACTTCCTGACTCCCTTCCTTGGGCTGCAACAGATCCGGCCTCTCGGAACGCGCTTCTCCCTCTCGCCGCGCGCCATCGCTGGTGCCCCCTTGCCGCCGGGCGATTTCGACACCCGCCTGACCGGCCCCGGCTTCGATCTCAGCACCACCCGGGGGGATGGCCACCCCGGGCAGATCGGCGACGCCTTCCTCGGCTTCGGCCTGGGGATCCAGCATCTCCGGTCCGGGCTGGAGGTCGAACTGGGGAGCATGGTCTGGTATCCCCTCTTCGAAAGGGCGACGCACCAGGGGGTGGACCGTTCCTATCTGGTCCAACTCGCCTGGCACCACCGGTGAGGAGGGTATAGGCCTTGAGTTGCTGGAGGGCGGTGGCGCCCTCTCCCGCGAAGCGGGGGAGGGGCGGGGAGGGGGCTTGCGGAAGGCGAATGACCGCGCCGGCGTGCCGGCTCATCCATCCGGCACTTCATGACCTTTGTCGGGAGGGCAGGCCCCCTGTCCAGGATGCCGGAAAGCCCTTGCCGGAGCCCCGGCAGCCTTCGCGGGGACCCCGGCAGACTTCTCCCGGCACGCGAGAAGGGATGCGGGGAGTCCGGAAGCTTTGTTTTGCATCAAAAATTCGTTCGCGGGTGACTCGGCAGAACTCTTCCGCGGCAGAGCTCCGTTAATTTGCATCAAGAAAGCTCTGCTCAGGAGCTGGCACCAGTTGATCTGCAGCAGAAGAACCTTTTCCGGCAGCCGGCAAAGTGTTCCCGATGGCTCGGGAGGGCTGTTTTGCAGCAAAACAAACCTGCTGGGCCGCCAGGCAGAGTTGTCCTGATGCGAATGAACGATGTCCTGCATCAGAAAAACTCTTCCGGACTCCAGGAGAGGTTGATTTGATGCAAATGATCGGCAGTGGATATCCGGGGCGGGCGCACCAATGCCCCGTCAAACGGGCCGGCAGGGTTCTCGCGGCCCTCCAGGCCGCGGGATCATGTGCCTCTCGTACCCAGGGCATCGGCCTTCGGCCGAAGCCCTGGGCTCGGGTCTCCCGGCCCGTTGGGCCGGTTCCTGGATGCGCGGCTTGAAGTCGGATTCATCCGACGCTGCCCTGGTAGCCCGGGAACTTCATTCCCGGGCGGGGGTGCGGGGTTGGGAGCGGGGGATCGGAGGCGGCGCTAGCTCGGGCAGTACAGGTCGCGCCGCCGTTCGAGGTCGGCGATCATGGCTTTCCGGTAGCCTTCGGAGGTCCCGCCTCCCCGCTCCATCATCTCGTTGCGGTAGGTCGCGATGTCGAGGACTTCCATGTTCATGCGGATCTTCCGGAACAGGCGGGGCCAGCGCTCGCCGGGGGCCTGCACGTGGTGGAGGCCCCCGCTGTAGGCGACCAGGAAGCGCCCTTCGCCGATCGTCTCCAGGATCTCGGTGATGCCGCCGCGCACCGTCATCACCCGGCCGTGGGCGTCGAGCCCGTTGGGGCGCTTCATCCGTCCCTCGGGGAGGATCAGCACCATGGCGTCGGGGTCGATCTTGCGCAGCAACTCGTTCCAGGTCTCGTCGCGGTTGCGGGTGATCGAGATGACGTGCTTCGCGATGAAGCCGAAAAGCTTGCCGACCAGGGCCCGGTTGGCGGTCTTCTGGGCGATCGGCACCACTCCGTGGCGGGCGATGCGCCAGAGGAAGTGGTTGGGACAGCCGCCCGCCCACAGCGGCTCGTAGAGGCTGGTGTGGTTCAGGATCGCGACCACCCGTTGACGGCGCCACGGCTCGGGCGGCACGTCGTTGATGAAGCGCATGTCGACCCGCCAGAAGGTCCGGGTCAGCACTTTCACCAGCAGCAGGAGCAGGAAGACCACGTACTCGCGCAAACTCCGGCACCCCCCTCAGTCCGTTGACGGGCCGCGGGAGGTCGGATCACGCCCGGGCCGTTGCTGGGATCATATGGCGAATTCGTCTGATGATACCCTTGTCGCGTATGTCCGCCCCACCCCAGAACGCTCCCGTCCGCCGGCCTCAGGTATCGGCGATCGTCACGACTTTCAACGAGGAGGGCCACATCGCGGCCTGCATCGAGTCGCTGCTGTGGTGCGACGAGATCCTGGTCGTCGATTCCTTCTCGACCGACCGCACGCCCGAGATCGCCCGGGGCTATGACAAGGTGCGTTTCTACCAGCGCACCTACTACGGCTCGGCCTCTCAGAAGAACTGGGCGATGGACCAGGTCGAGAACGAGTGGATCCTGATCTTCGATGCCGACGAGCGCTGCACTCCGGCCCTCCAGCAGGAGATCCAGGCGCTGCTCGCCGCCGGGCCGTCCCACTCCGCCTATACCATCCGGCGCCGGGTCTACTTTCTGGACCGGCTGATCCGCTTCTCGGGCTGGCAGCACGACCAGGTGGTCCGCCTCATCCAGCGCGGCACGGCGCGCTACCCCAACCGCCGGGTCCATGCCGACATGATCACCCGCGGGCCGGCGCCTCTCCTGCGCAACCCCATGGACCACTACATGACGGACTCGTTCGACGAGTACGCCCGCCGCATCGAGAAGTACAGCTTCTGGGGCGCCTCGCAGAACTGGCGGGAGGGCAAGAAGTCCGGGTTCGCCGAGGTCTTTGGCCGCTCGGTCTGGCGCTTCTTGCGCACTTACATCTTCCAGTTTGGGATCCTCGACGGCATGCACGGCCTGGTCTTCTGCATGCTGCAGGCCTACGGCACCTATCTCAAGTGGGCCCTGCTGTGGGGGTGGCACGTCAATGCCGCCCGCGGCCGCATGCCCAACCTTCCTATCTTCGACGACGACGAGAACACCTGGCGGGCGCTGGAGGACGAGGGTTCGCAGCCGCCGGTCGCGAGCGCCGCGGGAGTCTCCCAGAGCGGCGGCGAGCGTTAGGAGCCTCCTGCCATGACGGGCGAGATCCTGGCTCTCTTGCGGGAGCGGCGCGCGGCCATGGCCGCGCTGTTGAGCGAGATCGCGCTGCTGGAGTCCCCTTCCCTGGAACCCGAGACGCAGGAGCCGGTGTTCGCGCGGCTGGCCGAGGGGCTGGAGCGGGCCGGGTTGCGGTCGCGCCGCCTGCCGGGCCTGAAAAGGCGCGGGGGGCGGACCAGCGGCGGCCAGCTCTTCGCGGTGCCGCAAGAGCGCCAGAAGGGGATGCCGTCGCAGCTTCTCCTGGGTCATTGCGACACGGTCTGGGCGGTCGGCACGGTCGCCGGGGGGATGCCGGTCGAAGTCCGCGACGGCCGGCTCACCGGCCCCGGGGTCTACGACATGAAGGCCGGCCTGGTGCAGGGGATCTTCGCCCTCCAGGCCTTGCGCGACCTGGGGATCCAGCTTCCCGCCGAGCCGGTGATGTTCATCAATTCGGACGAGGAGATCGGCAGCGCCGAGTCCACGGCGCGCATCTGCCG
>DATAHG010000791.1:0-8537 GCA_036263295.1 Thermoanaerobaculia bacterium
CCTTCCATCTCCGGTCCCGGCCCGAAGCTGCAGCGGATCGTGCCCCCCTCCCGCTCTTCGATCTGGGTCGGGACGAACCAGGACGACACTCCCGGCCCGGTGGCGATCGCCTGCCAGACCTGCTCCGGCGTGCCGGGGACCTCGACTTCCATCTGAATCGAACGGCGTCCCGACGCCTCTTTCTTCACACTCATGAGGGCTCCTCCGATTGATCAAGGTTTGATTTGTATGGCAGGGGATGCGCCACCAGCACCAGGCGATGGGCGCGGCCACCCGCGGCCGTGCCGTCGTGGTAGCGCGCCACGAGGGCGGTCACCGCCTGGGTGAGCTCGTTCGAAAAAGCGGCGCGGTCCGCCGCAGACCGGAAACGGATCTCGGTATCCAGAGACAAAGTGGGCAGGCGCTTGCCCGTCTCCCGCGCACGGCGCAGGAGTGCGCTGACCTCGCTCACGATGCGGGCCGCCAGGGCGATCAGATAGCTCGCGGAAAGGCGGTCCGCGCCGCGGCCGGGGTCCGCGGCGGCCGGGCCCAATGCACTTGGGGAAACGATGTAGGAGGCGGCGCTCGCGACCAGCCGGCGTTCGGTCAGACCGCCCCACCGGCGTTCCTCGGCCACCTCGACCAGCCGGTGCTCTTCGAGCGCCCGCAGGTGGTAATTGACCTTCTGGCGCGGCAGACCCAGGCGCGCGGCGAGCGCCGCGGCGGAAGCGGGCTCGGCCAGCTCCGCCAGCAGCCGGCTCCGGACAGGCTCCAGGGCGACCGCGGCCGCCGCTGGATCTTCGATGACTTCGACGTCGAGCATGGAGGGATTCTCCCCCTTGACAACTTTTCTTGTCAAGGGGGAGAGGTCCCCCCTCTCAGGCCTCCGGGCTGGGCGATCTAGCCGGAGCCGAGGACGAACTGATTCCCGTCCGGATCGGCGAGGATGGCCGCGGTCCCCCAGTCGGCCTCCTTCGGCTCCTGGATGAACACCACCCCCTTCTCCGCCAGCTCGCGCCAGGTCGCCTTGACGTCGTCAGCGACGAGCGAGATCCCGGTGAAGGTCCCGATGCGGTCCTCGTGCCCGTGCGGGGTGAATAGCGCGATGCCGGTTCCGGAGCGCCCGATTCCCAACTCGATCCAGCGCTGCTTGTCATTAAACGGCTGGTCGGTGATCACCCGGAATCCCAGTTTGGTGGTGTAGAACTCCAGCGCCCGGTCTTGATCACTGACGGGGACTCCCACGAACTTGATGGACTTGATCATGCGTTCTCCTCAGAGAAAGATTTGGCTCCCCTCCAACGAGCGCCATCATGCAGCGGCCGCCCTTGCCGCGCAAGGCGTGCGAGCGCTACTATGGCAGCCATTTCCATAGCAGGAGAACGGATGACGATCCCCCTCGACGCCTATGTGCTGGACACCTTGATGGCCGACCTGGTCGGCCACGACCGCCAGCCTTCGGCCTTCCTGGTTTATCTCTTCCTATGGCGCTGGACGCACGGAGCCGGCGAGGCGGCCGCCCAGATCAGTCTCGTGGACATCTCGACCGGCACCGGCCTTTCGAAACGATCCGTGCAGGAGGCCCTGCGGCGCCTCGCCAGCCGGAAGCTGATTTCGATTCAACGCGAGGGGATCACCGCGATTCCGGTTTATTGCGTGCTCCGCCCGTGGGAGCGCGGGCAGCCGTAGCTTGCCCTCCGGCTGACGGGTGGACTCCCCCGTCAGCCGTCTTCCAGGGCGGCCGAAACGGGGGGCCTCAACCGGCCTGGGTGAGCAGTATTGGTTGACATCCCCATAGCCATGCGCGTAATTTGAAGTGCCGGTTTGCAAATTTCACCCGAAGGTACCCTCAAAAGGAGCCATCATGAAAAAGCACATCCGCCGTCTCAGTCTGAATCGAGAAACTCTCCTTGCCCTGGAGGCGACTGAGATCCTGGCAGGCGTAACCGGGGGAGTCAGTGCCAACAATACGAGCTGTCATTGCTTTGTGAACACGGGCTGTAACTGCACCACCAATTACATGGACTGTACGGCGACTTGCTGAAGCGCTGGTACCAACAGTAGCAGGAGGCGATGCCGCGGGACCGGGGCCAGCGGCACGCCAGTCCCGTCATTGCGATGGATGCCCTCGCCGGCTCAGGTGCCAAGCGAGTCGTTCGCCGGCTGCGCCGGCCAAAAACAACTTCGCAATGGCAGATCTCATTTTATTTCTCCTGTTAGGCGGACCAGGTAGTCTTTAACCTCGCCGACGGTCCAACGATCATTCTCGGAAGTGGCGGCCAGACGGCCCTTCTTGTCGAAGACAAAGAGCTGGATGCCGTGCTGATTGACGGTGCCGGCGCCGTAATTGACCCGCAATCCCAATTGGTCGTGCAGCGCGGCTCCAGAGTCGTCCGCCGTCTTCAGGAACCGCACGGGCCCGTCGAAGTCGACGCCATACAGCATGCCGTATTTCTTCATGATCGACGGCGAGTCGAAACGAGGGTCGTAGGTCATGGCGTAGAGGCCCACCTTGCGGCCAAGGCCCTCCCGGGCGCACACGGATTCGAGCTCGCCCAAGCGGTGCACCGACGAGGCGCATTTCATCGCGTTGGTGCACTGCGAGTAGAAGAAGGTCAAGACGAAAGGCTTCCCCGTGAGGTCGGCGAAGCGCAGCGGACGCCCTTCCTGATCCAGCAGCCTGAGCCGCCCGAGCGGCAGCGGCTTGCGGTCGCTCCGATCGAGGATCTGCAGGCTTTTGTGGACCGGGCTTTCGGTGGCTTCATGACGGCAGCACACCGGCGTCGCCTGGCGGATGGCCTCCGCCGCGCCGGCCGCCTGCCGGGCGAGGTCGGGATCGTTCCCATACAGGCCGCAGCGGTCGCACGCGGCGATCTCTTCGAGCAGCCGGACCGAGCGGTAGGCCGGCGCCCCGAAGGCGGCCAGGGTCTTGATGATCTCGTAGCGTGCCTTGGTGGGGTGAAGAATCGGGTAATTCAGGTCGGGTGTGGTCGTGTCCACCCTTTCGTCCGCGAAGGAGCTGCCCAGGAACGGCTCCAGCAGCGGCACCAGCTCCGCGGCCCGTTCCGGAAAGCGCCGCGCCGCGATCGCGGCGGTCGCGATCGGGAACGAGTGCCCGCCGAACGACAGCTCGGCTCGTACATACCCATAGAGGTCGTCGTTCGGCGGGAAGGAGCCCAGCGACGCCAGCAGGAAACCGCGGAACTGGCTGGTCTCCGTGGGTCTCCTGCCGGCGTAGAGGGGGTGGTCCTCCCGCAGCCATCCGGTCAGCGCTCCGGCGACGGCGGGCGAGGTGCTGCAAGAGGCCGAGGCGTCGCGCACCACGGCGACCAGCTCGTTCAAGGAGGTGGCCCCGCCGGCCTGGTGGATCGCTGCTTCCAGATCCTGACAGCGCGGGCTCGGAGGCGCCGCGCCGGCCCGGAGAGCCGGCGCGCAGACCAGGACGAGGGTTGCGAAGATGAACGCTTTCATGGCATGCCTCCTCCTTGTCGAGAGCGATCCTCAGGCCGGCGGCCGGACGGATTTCAAGTACTGGTCCGCGACACTGCGCACCTCGGACTGCTCGCGCTCGCGGTCTTGCGCGATGCTCTTGATCAACCGGTCGTATTCATCCGCCCGCTTGACCTTCGATCGATAGGCCATGTCCTGCCGCACGTCGATGGTCATCTGGATCGCGATCCCGCGCAGCCGGGCCGGGGCGTTCCGGTCTTTCACGATAGGAAGGGCGTAGCGGACGATGTTCTCGCGGTCTCCCGAGTAGAGGGCGCCCAGGGCCGCTTCGCGGAACTGCGGTTCCTGGCTGGGGCTCTGGCTGATCTCGATCAGCCTTTGCCGCGCCTCCTGGTAGGGGCCGAGCACGCGGATCGCCTCCAACCGGGTGGCGTCGTCCCGCGTCTCCTGAAGGACCTTGTAGACCGCGGGGTAGTACTCCTTCTTCACCGCCATCGACAGCACGCCGATGGCGGCCGGGGCCGGCAGCGGCGCCGACTCCGGATTTTCGAGCCCCTGGATCAGGCGCTGCTGGGCCCGTGCGTCGCCGTGGATGACGAGCTGGGTAAAGGCGAACTGGCGGAAGGGCAGCTCGGGGTCATCTAGCATCTTCTGGTACACCTCGGTCAGCGAGCCCATCCCGCTCGAGAACGACAGATTTGCGGTCAGGTTCAGAGCCTCCACCCGGAGAGCCCGCGGAGCCCGCGGATTCGACAGCCATTCGACTTGCAGCCGGCTCAGTCGCTCGTCCTGCGGCACCTGGTCGTAAATCTTGTTGAGGGCCGTCGCCCGCACCTCGGGCGGCTCCCGCTCGTCGAGGACGACGCTCTTGAACTGCTCCACCTGCTTCGGGTCATAGAGGATTGAATGAGGCTTGATGGCCTGGATCCTCTCCTCCGGGCTCAGGGATTTGTTCAGGAACTGCGCCGCGGCGCGGTTGACGGTCCGCACGTACTCGTCCACTTCACGGGCCAGCGCTTCTTTTTGCGTGCTCTGCCCCAGAACCGGGAACGAGCACAACATCAGGATGATGCAAATGATGTTTTTCATGGTTTGTGCTCCATCCACTAGTAAGGGAAAAAGTCGTCGTACGCGAACCCCTGACTGCCCCCCGGGCTCGTGCCGGTGATCCCGAGATAGTCGATCGTGCTTTTCACGGTCGGCATGGCAAAGGGGAAGACGCCGCCCAGAGTGATCGGCAGAGGAGTCAGGATGGCGATATCCGGGCGCGCCGCGGTCCCCGTCCCCCCCGTGACCGCATCCCAAGGCCAGAGCGTGTCGTCGGCGTACTGGCCCAGGGTTCGATTGGCCGTGATCTGGCCGTTCATGTTCTGGGTGAAGGCGGGAGTCGCCACGCCGACAGCGGGAGTGGCATGGCTCCCCTGCAGGTCATAGGCCGCCACGTCGGTCAGGGTATACCGGGTGCGCAGCCATTGCCACTTCGCCCATAGACGGTCCACGTTGGAGTGCAGGAGGAAAAACAGTGGATCGCGCGGGGCGATCGCGGGAGAGCCTGCAACCCAGGAGGCGCCTGGCAAGGGTTGACCGGTCATCGGGTTCGTGAACCCCGATGTGCTGTGGGCCGGATTGTGCGCGCTCCCTTCCATCGTCTTGAAGGCCGAATAGTTGAACGTGGGGCTCCCCAGTCCCAGCGTGGCAAGTTCCGTCGCCACCGTGGGATGGCCGCTGTCGCCGTAAGGAGTCTTGCGCTGGATGCCGGCGACTCCGTCCGCGGGCAGAGCCCAGGACGAGATCGGGTTGGTCATCACCAACGTCGCCATGTTCCCGGCGCTGTTGGCTCCCATGAAGGCCGGGGTGAAGATGTTGGGGGCGTTGTCGTCAAACTTCCAATAAGGCAAGGCGACACTCGGGTCCGCCGCCTGCAGCAGGCGCTCCATATGCAGAACGAAGATCCGATGCCAGGGCAGAAACGCCGATCCGCTATGGGCCTGCCGGTGCGAGACCACCGCGCCTACGGATCCGGTGGAGTCGCGGCTGTGGGTTTTGACGAAATTGATGTAGCTGTCGTAGGAGGCCGGAGCGCTCACCGTCTTCAGAGCTGCCAGATAGCGGTCCCTTTCACCGTTTGAAAGACCGTTCGCATTCTTCCGGATGCGGACCATCACCCCTTCGCGAGACAGCAGCAGGTTGGTGCCGGCGTCGACGACCTCGATCACCGCGTCCTTGTCGTTGACGCTGGCCTGGCCGAAGTTGCCCGCCACATAGAACTGGACCCAGGCGCCGTCGCCAGGAAGAGCCAGGGCCAGGGTCGAGCCGGTCGCGGTGGTTCCGCCTGCCAGCGAGCTGTTGGCGAAACGTACCCGGTCCGCGCCGGCCAGGTTCCGCAGATTCACATTCAGGGTGGCGCCGCCGCCGGGCATGTCGGCCCACCGGATGCGGGCCGAGGTCGGGCTCCAGGTGAGGTAGTCGTCCAGCGTGCTCACGGAGCCGATCTCGATGTCGACCCGCGGCCGCGGCGGCGCCGAGGGGATGGGCGCCGCTCCCGAGGGGATCATCAAGGCTTTGCGGGCGAGCACCACCTCGCCGCAGGTACCGGCGATCGCCGCCTCGATGGCAGCACTCTTGTCCACCGCGCTGCCGCTGTTCCCCTTCACGAACAGCGGGAACCAGGAGCCGTTTTGCGGCAAGGTCGCGAAGATGGACGGCGTACCCGCCGCGCCGCCGCCGGAGGCCGAGAACGCCAGGTTGGAAGCCCCCGCCGGGTTGCGGAATTCAACCGCGATCCCTCCCGGGAAGTTGTTGCCGCCGCCGAACCGGGCGAAGTTCGTGATGCGCGCCTGGCAGGCCGTGTAGCTGCCCGTGCTTCCGTAGTCGTCATGATTGGAGGCGGTGTTGTTGACCTGGATCTCGACGATGGGCAACAGGTTGCCAGGACAACGGGGATTGACCGCGCAGCCGCCGAGCAGCACGGCCGCGGCAGCCAGGATCGAAAAAAATGAGATCGAGTTCTTCGTTTTCATGGATCTCCCTCTATGTCCATGGTGTTTGGACAGACGGATACCTTATTGATCCGTGGCCAAATTGCTGCATGGCCAACCGGGGCCTCTGCGATCGAAACTGGCGGACCGGAATAACTGATTTGCTGAGCTTTCCACCCCCTCCGGGTGCGAGCGGTTTTCCTGGATCGATTTGACGGTGACTGTCGATTCAGGCGCGCGAGCCCGGAGAAAAGTTACTCAGAAAATTTTTAAATGATCCAGAGAGGGGAAGAATCGCGAGGAGAGGGGCAGATCCCTGCCCCCCAGGTCGAGTTGGTCCGGCTACTCAGGGCCGAAGGTCCGGCGCAGCAGGTACGACATCTTCACAAACACCGTGTTGCCGTTGCGGATCAGCCCTCTGTCGAGACCGTCCTGCCCGTGGCGGCTCCCGAGATCGCCGCGGGTCAGGTCGTCGGTGTAGCCGGCGTAGAACGACGTCCCCGGGATGGGCGTCCAGCCCAGGAGGATCTGGCCGCGCACGTTCGCGTGCAGCGAGTCGTAATCGACGCGCGTCCTGGCAAACGCGAAAGCGGTCAGTTGATACAGCGCCTGTGTTGAATAGAGCTTCTCGTCGAAGGCGACGCGCCCGGTGTCGTCCCGCACCAGGCGATTGCGTGTGTGATCGAATGTCAGCCGTAAGGAGTCGCTCGGTTGCACCTCGACACGGGCCGTCACGGCGAGGCCGCGCCCGGTGCCGGGATCGAGCGGCGCCGAGGGGTCGGCCAGCGCCGCCGGGCTGACACGCGGGAACCGCGGCAACGCGCCGAAGTCGTAATCGAACACGTCCCAGGACTGGTCGACCGTGAGCCCGAACGAAAGCTGTTTCGCGGGCTGCGACTGCACGTCGAGCACCACCCCCTTGTAGATCGTGCTGCGCTCCGGCTCGCCGAAGAACGCGCCGCCTTGCGTGGCGTTGCGCCGCCGCCCGAGCTCCTCTTCCTGCAGGTGGAGATAGTCGGCGTAGAGATAGACGCTCGCCTGCGTCTGGCGGCGAAAATTCAGCGTCAGACGCGGATAGAGGTAGGCATACTTCAAGCGGCCATCCCAGTTCCACTGCGACAGCACGGTGTTGGCGAGGCTCCACGACAGCAGCAGCCGCGCGTCGGGGCGCGGCTCCGATTCGTAACGCACGTCGGCGCTCCAGCGGTCCGTGTCGGTCTGTGTGGTGAACCCGAGGTCGGCGCGATAGTCCGGCGTCCGCCCGTCGCCGCGCAATGTAAAGTTGAGATGGCGGCCGCTGCGCTTCCATTCCGCGAAGAAACCGAGGCCGCTGCCATCGCGGTATTCCGACCGGTCGAGATCGGGATCATAGAAGTGCCGCTCGGACCACGTCCCGAGAATCTGAAAGGAAAAGACATTGCGGGTATCCAGCGCCAGACGCCCGTCGAAGCCACCCACGCGGTTGTGACGCTCGAGGAAGTCGTAGCTGGTGACGAGCACGCCGAGATAGGACTCGTCGCCGACGTCGCTCCGCACGCGCAGCACGCCCGTTTGCGCATTGCGGCCGGCGACGCGCGCCAGGGCCGGATCGTCCCGTTCGCCGTCCGATAGATCGCCGGGCGCATTGTCGCTGGCGAGCAGCATGGCGAAGGTGGCCCGCCCGCTCTTGCCCGAGACCTTGGCCGCGTAATCGGGATCGACGATCGTCCGGCTGTGCATGGCGTCGAGCGGCGTGCGGAAGATCTCGATTCCTTCGAGGAAGAACGGCCGCTTTTCGGCGAAGAAGATCGGGAAGCGCTGGTTCGCCGTGGTCACGAGCTGGTCCGACTCGATCTGCGCGAAGTCGGGATGGAGGGTCGCGTCGATCACCACGTTGGGCGTCGGCGCGACCTTCAGCGTCAGGCTTGGATCGATCTCGGCCTCCTGGGTTTCAAATCGTCCTGTCTCAAATTGGTTGGAAGGCGGCGTCCGCGCTCCGCTCCGCGCGACCGTGACGCCGGGGATCACCTCGAGCAGCCGGACCGGCGGCAGACCGTCGAGACCATCGATCGCGCCGGCCTGGGCGAGCAGCCCCGCGCTGCCTCGCACCAGGGGCCGCCATGAGTCTTCCTCGTCGCGATGGCGGATGCG
>DATAHG010000792.1:0-2752 GCA_036263295.1 Thermoanaerobaculia bacterium
TCACCGAGCAGCAGGTGAAGAACGCCCTCGGCGAGCGGGTGGACCTCGTCCCCGGCAACCGCATCGCGCTGTTACGCCCCTTCGACCGCGAGCAGATCCGGCGCTTCCTGATCGGCTTTTGCGGCGACGAGGCCACGGCCGAGGCCCGGCTGAAGCTGATCGAAAGCGTCAACGATCTGATGGGCCTTTCCCACAACCCGCGGATGCTCGGATTTATCGCGGAGCTGCCGGAAGAGAGCCTGCTGGCGGCGCGGGAGGGGAATCGCGAGATCACCGCGGCGGAGCTGTACCGGCTGATCCTGACGCGCTGGCTGGAAGGGGAGGTGGACCGCGTCCAGCCCAGAGGGGCCCGGCCGGGGCTTTCGATCGAAGACCGCTGGAGGGCGGTCACGGCGCTCGCCCGGCGGCTCTGGCAGAAAACCGATTCATTCATCAGCCTTGCCGAGCTCGAGGAGGACACCGCGCGGGTGCTGGAATCGCTCGGCGCCGCGAGCCTGGAGCCCGAGGTGGCGGTATTCCAGGTGGCCTCGGGAACTCTTCTGGTGCGCGATGGAGAGGGGCGTTTCGCGTTCCTCCATCAATCGATCCTGGAGTGGCTGGTGGCGCGCGAAGCGGCGCGCGAGATCGAAACCGGGGTCGCGCCCGAGACGCTGTCCTGCCGCGATCTGTCGCCCCTGATGGCCGATTTCCTGATCAGTCTGTGCGAGCCCGATCTGTTGAAGAGTTGGCTGTCCGAGACCGGCGGCTCGCGATCGGATGAACGGACGCGCAATGGCTTGCTGGTGGCCCAGCGGCTGGAACGCCTGCGCGCATCCGGTGGAGAGGCGGGCGGTAGCATCGAAATCCTTCCTCATGGCCTGCGGGGTGTGGATCTCTCGGGACAGGATCTGAGCGGAGCGGATTTCTCCGAGGCCGACTTCACCGACGCCGTGCTGGTCGAGACGCTGCTGATCGGAGCGAACCTGCGCAAGGCGCGGCTGGGCGGGGCGAAGCTCAACCGGTCCGACCTCACCAACGCGGATCTCTCCGGGGCCGACCTCACCGAGACCGATCTGACCGGCGCTCGCCTGATCGGCGCCGATCTGCGCGGCGCTCGCATGGAAGGCGCCCTGCTGCACCGGGCCAAGCTGCTCGGCGCCCGGTGGGACCGGTCGGCGGCCAGGACCCTGCGCGCCGCCGGAGACTCGGGAGCCGCCCTGGGAGATCTCGACGGATTTCGCGCCGTCGTCAGTTTCCCGAATCTCTATGGCGACGAGGTGGCCTGGAGTCCGGATGGGGGGCTGCTGGCGGCGGCCCAGCGCCTCTGTGCGCGTCTCCTGGACGCCAGCACGGGACAGGAGGGGCCGCGGATCGGCCGCCATCGGGGCACCATCCACAGCCTGGCTTTCAGCCCCTGCGGCCGATATCTGGCCACCGGCTCGGAGGATGGCACGGCGGTCCTCTGGAACCTGGCGGACGGTGGAGAATTTCAGCGTTTCGAGCTGCAAAGCGTCGTGCGCTCCCTGAGCTTCAGCCCCGATGGGAATTGGCTCGCGTGCGGTCTGGCCAGCGGCCGGGCCGTCGTGTGGACCGTGCCCGGCGGACGGCAGCTCCGCCAACTGGCGGGGAACGCGGGCCAGATCCTGCGGCTGGCCTTCGCTCAAGATGGAAAAGCGCTCGTCGCGGCGACCGAAAAAGGATCGTTGATCACCTGGAGCATGCCGGCCGGTCAGGAGACGGCGCGAGTTTCCGGACACGGAGAGATCAGCCGGCACATGGATCAGAGCTGCAGTCCCGATGGCCGTCTCCTGGCGATCGGAGGAGGCCGGGGTACGGTGATCGTGCAAGACACCGCGGACGCAACGTCGGCACGGCGTCTGGAAGGGCATGAGGGCGCCGTCCGAGCCGTCTGTTTCGATCCGGCCGGCCGGCGGCTCGCCAGCGGCGGCGACGATGCCTCCGTCCGGCTTTGGGACCTTTCCAAAACCCGCGAGCTGCTCCGCATGGACGAAGACGCCCAGATTTCCGGTCTCAGTTTCAGCCCGGACGGCCGCACCCTGGCCATCCGCTCCGGCGAGCGGGTCCGCCTGCGGGAAGCTTCGACCGGCAGAGAGCTGCGCAGCTTCAGGAACCTGGGGCGGCGTCTCCGGGACGTGAATTTCAGCCCGGGAGGGCGGTCGCTGGTGAGCGCTTCGCGGGACGGTTTCGTGAGCGTCTGGAATCTCGGGACCGGTCGCGAGACCCTGCGTCTGGGCGAGCTTTGGAGCCCGCGATCCGTCGCCTTCAGCCGGGAGGGAGACCGCATCCTCGGCGGAAGCAGCGAGGGTACCCTCTGCGTCTGGGACGCCGCGACCGGCCGGGTTCTCCAGAGACTCGAAAGCGATACTCCGATCCGCGACGCCGATTTCAGCCCGGACGGCTGGCGGATCGTCAGCGGCGGCGATCAGGGTGCCGTCAAGATCTGGAAAGTCACCTCGGGCAAGATGATCAGGAGTCTCACGGCCGGCTCGGCCTCGATCGAGTCCGTGGTCTTCAGCCCGGACGGCCGGCGCGTCGCCGCCGGATCCTACGACGGCACGATCTATCTCTGGGGGACAGGGCGTCAGGCGCGGAGCCTCCGCACCGGCGTTTCCCCTGTGTCGAGCGTCACCTTCAACGCGGAGGGCGGGCTGATCGCCTGTGGCTCCTGGGGCCAGCAGGTGCAGGTCTGGGATCTGGCCACGGAGCGAGTCGTGAGCCAGTTTGGTGGCCACCTGGGCCGAGTCCGGAGCGT
>DATAHG010000793.1:0-4251 GCA_036263295.1 Thermoanaerobaculia bacterium
TCGAGGTCCTGGAGGGCGGAGGCCAGCCCCCAGCGCCCGCTCTCCTGGGAGACCAGGATGCTCTCGTCCCACAGGTAGTTGATCAGCTCGGCGACCGCGAGGGGCAGCCCGCCGCTGTGGCGGTCCAGGAAGCGGCTCAGCCCAGCGGCCTGGTCTTCCCCGACCAGGGAGGCGGAGATCTCCTCCAACTCGTTGGGTCCCAGCCGCTGGAGGCGCAGCTCGGTCACGGTGCCGGCCTTCTTCCCTTCGCGCACGATCGCGACCAGGGGCGAGGCGGCCTCCACCTCGCCGGGACGGTAGGTGGCGACGATCCAGATCCGGCGCTCACGCAGGCGTTCGACCAGGAAGGCCAGGAGCTCCAGGGTCGAGCGGTCGGCCCGGTGGAGGTCGTCCAGGAAGAGGACGAGGGGATCGCCGTCCGGGCGGTCGCCCGCCAGGATCTCGAAGAAGCGGGCGAGGTGCTCGAACTGCGCGTCGCGGCCGGCGGGCGCCCCCCGAGGCGGGAAGGGGAGGTCCGACCGCTGCTCCCGCAGGTCGGGGACGAGCCGGGAGAGAGCCTCCAGGACCTCGGCCGGCAGGCGGACGGACGGCTCCGCCGGCCCGAGGTCGTCGAGCTGATCGGCCAGGGCGCTGCGGATCACCTCCGCGAAGGGCTGGAACGCCACCGGCGACTCCAGCTCGTAGCACCGCCCCTTGAGGACCACGGCGCGGCGCTGCGCGGTGCCGGCGTCGAGGAACGATTTGATCAGGCGGGTCTTGCCGATCCCGGCCTCGCCGGTGATCAGGGTGAGGTGGGCCTCGCCGTCGAGCACGCGCTGCCAGACCTCGCGCAGGAAGACATAGGGGTCGCCGCGGCCGACCAGCGGGATCAGCGGCCCGATCACCTCCCCTTCCTCGACCTGCGGCTCGTCGGTCGAATCGACCAGGATCGACTCGTAGAGGGCCCGGGTCTCCTCCAGGGGCTCGACCCCGAGCTCGGCCTGCAGGAGGTTCTCCAGCTCCTCGAACTGGGCGAGGGCGCGGGGGCGCCGGCCGGTGAGGACGCACAGGCGCATCAGCTCCCGGTGGGCCTCTTCCGACAGCGGCTCGATCGCCACCAGGCGGCGGGCGTAGTGCAGGGCGAAGCGGTACTCGCCGCGGCGCCGGTAGCTCTCGACCAGGGTCCACAGGGCCTCCAGGGCCGACTCGCGCAGCCGCTCCTGCTCGGTGACGAGCCACTCCTCGAAGGCAGGGCCGTCCTTGACGAAGAAGCCGGCCAGGAGGTCGCCGCGGTAGAGCTGGGCCGCTGTGGTCAGGAGGTGCGGATCGGAGGCCCCGCCCTTTTCCTTGCTCTTGCGGACCGCCTCCTCGAAGGCTTCGACGTCCACCCAGAGACCGGCCTCGGGGTGGATGCCGAGCTCCATCTGCTGGGTGAGGAGAGGGGGGCCGTCCGCCTCGGGCACGGGCAGGGTCGAGCGCAGGTTGTAAACCGCTTGGCGCAGGGCGTGACGGGCGGCCTCGGGGGAGCGCTCCGGCCACAACAGGCCGGCCAGGTGGTCGCGGCTGAACGTACGTCCGCGGTGGCAGAGGAGATAGGCGAGCAAGGCTCGGGACTTCTGGGACTCGAATCCCGCCACCTGACGGTCCTCGTGCCAGACCTCGAAGCCACCCAACAGCCGCACACGGATTTTGCTCAAGCTCTCCAGCTCACAAGTCTCATTCCATTCTAGAAGAAACGCTGCCCCTCCCGTCATGCGCCCTCCCTTCCGGCCGGATTGACCGGACCTCGCCGCGGTCCGGTCCTGACGATCTACTGACGCTCCAAGTGGATCCTGTCTGCAACACCGGGACGCGATTTCTCCTGCGCACCGACTCCGCCCCGAGGATCCGACATGACCATCCAGTGGGTACGCTGCGGAGAAGCCGGCCGATGACTTCGGGGAGGCGCCGCCCTTCTCCTTGCTCTTCCGGAAACGCTCACCTTCGATCCAAGCCGCCTTCGGCTTCGTAGAGTCAGGCAGCAGGGCTCCTGACGATCCGCTGACGGCCGGTGTCCAGGATGGAGAAGAGGGGCGACCCTTCTTCTTCGACATCTCTTGGAGGTCATGGCCGGATGACAGACCGATCCACTTGGAATACGGAGCCCCGCGACCGAGTGATGACCGGACCGCCGAGCTCGTTTCTGGTCCGGTGTTGGGTGGAGCCGCGGGAGGTCGAAGGGGCGGAGCCGGCCGTCCGCTTCACCCTTCGCAATCTGCAGACGGGGGAGGAGCAGCACTTGACCAATGCCCGGCTGGTTGGCGAACGGATCCAGCGCCAGGCCGAATCCGTCGCCGTTGGCGAAGCACCGTCAGCAGAGAACATGTTATCATAACGGGGTGTATACCCTCATTGGCCGGCTCCATGCCGAAGCTCCGGAGGGGCGCGATGCCCCTGCCGAGGTACACCTGAAAAGGCCGTGAGCGAAAGAGAGTCAAGGATGCCGAAGGTGAGGGCGAGCAGTCCTGGGCGGAGCAGCATCAGCCAGATGCACCAAATCGGAATGACTGCTTGAGCGGATTCGCTGCGATCTTCTTCCGGGAGGGACGCCCGGTCCAGATCGATCACTTGACAATGCTGGACGAAGGAGTCGCCCGCCGCGGTCCGGATGGCCGGAGCTCCTGGCGCGCCGGGTCCGTCGGTCTCGTCCACGCCCATTTCTGGACCACCCCCGAAGAGGTCGGCAAGCGCCAGCCCGTCGACCGCGGGAAGCGTCTCTGGATCAGTGCCGATCTGCGCCTCGACAACCGCGACGAGCTCTGCAGGCAGTTGGGCGGTGTCGTGGACGAGCGCACGGCGACGGATGCGGAGATCGTCCTCGCGGCCTACGACCGCTGGGCTGAGGATTGCCCCCGGCACCTCGTCGGCGACTTCGCTTTCGCGCTCTGGGATGCGCCCCGGCGGCGCCTCTTCCTGGCGCGCGACCCGCTCGGCGTCTGTCCTCTCTACTACGCGCTCGATCACCGCCGGCTGATCGCCGCTTCCACGCTCGAGGCGGTGCTGGGTGCTCTGGAAACCCCTGTCGAGGTGCACGAGCCGTTCCTGCGGGACCTGCTCGCCTGGCGATTCGACCGGTGGAGCGAGGAAACTCCCTACCGGGGCGTCCTGCGGCTGCCGGCGGCGCACCGGATGAGCGTCGAAGCGGGACGGGCGGCCGTGTCGCGCTACTGGACTCTGGGCGAGGCTCCGCCGCCGCCTCTGAAGCGCGACGAGGAGCACGTCGAGCGGTTCCGGGAGACCTTCCTGGGTGTGGTCAAGGCCCAGTTGCGCAGCACGAACACAGTCGGTTTCCTCGTCAGCGGCGGGCTCGACTCGTCGGCCGTCGCCTGCGCGGCGCAGCACCTGGCCGAGACGGGCGCGCTGCCCTGGCACACCGGCCTCCGTTTCTACTCCTGTGTCTTCCAGGAGACACCCGGTGCCGAGGAACGCGAATACGCCGAGGCGGTGGCTCGGCGGTGCACCCGCGCGCAGACGACGTTCCTTCCTGGCGACGACTGCTGGGGGCTGAGCGAGTTCGGGAACGACGGCGGATATCCGCTGGCCGAGCCGGAGATCAGCGTCAGCCGCGCCATGATCATGCGCCCCCTCCGCGCGGCTCGGGCCGCCGGCTGCAAGGCCGTGTTGACCGGTCTGGGTGGCGATCAGGTTCTGGTCGGCGAGCCCTACCATGTGCCTCTCTTCCTGCGGGACGTCGCAGCGTCCCGCCTCGCGGCGGAAATCCCGCACTTCCTGCGCTGGAGCCGCTGCTCGGCGGCAGGTCTGCTCTTCGACGCCTACGTGCGGCCTGCCGTGCCTCCGGCGCTGCGCCGGTTGGCGCGCCGGCTCCTGGGGCGTGAGGCGGCCTCCGCGGACCGCGGACCTGCGACGCACCTGCGGACCCGGTCGGCGCGAGCCAGCTACGACTCCCTCATCTCGGGCTCCTTTGCGGCTGCGCTGTCGAGTCTCGACATCGCGGCAGCACACGTCGGCGTCGAGACACGGCACCCGTTCCTGGACCGGCGGTTGATCGAGCTCCTGTGCCACCTTCCGGCGCGGCTCCGCTTTGGCGACGGTTGGACCAAGCTCATCCTGCGGCAGTCCGGCCTTCTGCCGGAAGAGGTCCGCCAGAGGATTCTCCCGGCTCATTTCACGGAGCTCGTGCATCGCGGCCTGCGCCACGAGATGCAATGGAAGGTCCGCGAGCTCCTCCAGGAATCGCGAGCCGTCGCGGCCGGCCTTCTCCCGCAGGCTGCG
>DATAHG010000794.1:0-18327 GCA_036263295.1 Thermoanaerobaculia bacterium
CCCCCACGCTCTGGTCCATTTGATTTCCGTGATCGGTGAGGCTGCCAACCGGGTGAGCGTCGAGACCCGCTCAGAATGTGACGGAATCCCCTGGCCTGACATCGTCGGCATGCGCAACCGGCTGATCCATGCTTATTTCGATATCAACCTGGACATTCTCTGGGCTACAGTTCAAGACAGCCTGCCCTCCCTCATTCGGTCCTTGGAGTCCTTTCTTCCAGGGGAAAAGAGCTGAGGATTACCTCAACCCTTCTTAGCTGAAGGCTTGGGGCGTCCTGCCGCCTCTTTTGCAGCCGCCCCCAGGGTCTCGAATTCCGGAAGCTGCCGCCCTTTAGTCTGGGGCCACAGGACCTTCCGACTGGTCAGGGCCTTGTCCAAACGCTCCCAGAGGGCCCGGTTGGAGACGGGCTTACCTTCCTGGGTGGCCCAGTTGCGCTTTTTCCAGCCCTGGATCCAGGCGGTCGCGCCGTTTCGCAGGTAGTCCGAGCCGGTGTGGACCGCCACGGTGATGCCGGGGGGCAGAGTCTCCAGGGCCTCGGCGGCGCTCACGATGTCGAGCTGGTTGGGGGTGAGGCCGGCTCCCGGGCGGGTGATCACTTTTTCCTCTCCGGCATGGCGGATCAGGGCCGCCCAGCCCCCCTCCCGGCCGGCGCTCGACACTCGGAGATAGACCTCGGCATCCACCGGCGGGGCGATGCCCTGGGGCGAGCCCGGCAGGGCCTTGCCGCTCGCCGCCCGTTGCGCGCGGATCGCCTCGGTCGCGAGCTGATCCGCCCGCTCGTTCCAGCGGTGGCCGGCGTGCCCCTTGACCCATCCCCACTCGATCTGGTGTTTCTTCACCAACTCCGCCAGCAGGCGCCAGAGGTCCTCGTTCTGCAGCTCGCCGTCCTTGCGCTTCCAGCCCCGGGCGATCCAGCCCGCCAGCCACTGGGTGATCCCTTTCTTGAGATACAGGGAGTCGGTGAACAGCCTGACTTTGCAGGTCTCCCGCAGGGCCTCCAGGGAGCGGATCGCCGCCGTCAGCTCCATGCGGTTGTTGGTGGTGTGGGGCTCGCCGCCATTCAGCTCCTTGACCGAGCCGGTCGCCTCGTGCAGGAGCACGGCCCCCCAGCCCCCCGGTCCGGGGTTGGGATCGGCTCCCCCGTCGGTGTAGATGGTCACGGCGGGACGCTCGCTGGGCTCGCTGGATCGAACAGGCTCGGTCATCGGGGCTCCTGGCTCGGCTCTCGGCTCGTCAGGGGAGAAAAACGGAGCGCAATGTAGAGCATTCGGCGGCGGAACGCAAAGGCCGGGGCGGACCCGCGGGCTCATTCCGTGGCACGGCTCTTGCGGAAGTATCTCAGTCCCGGTGCTACCGGGATTGTTGTCTTGAGATCCAGCCACGACGGGAGGTCTTTCAGCCTTTCGAAACACCATCCCCAGGAGGTACCCCACGTGCAAGATGTCGCAACTCGCCCTGTTCATTCCTACCAGAGCACGGGAACCTACAAGCGCGAATCCGATTCGACCCACCGGCTGACCACTCTGCTTGGCACCACGGTCGTCGCGGTGAGCGGCGCGGTGCTCGCCGCCTATGCCTTCAAGCAGCGCTCCTGGCCGGCCGCCGGGGCCGCCCTGGCGACGCCGCTGGTCTACCGCAGCGCCACCGGGCGCTGGCCGGTGCCCGACGCGGTGGCCAACAAGGTCAGCGAGGTGCCCACGCCGATCGAGGCCAGCGTGACGATCGACCGTCCCGCGCATCAGCTCTTCTCCTACTGGCGCCAGCTTGAAAACCTCCCCCGCTTCATGGAGCACCTGGAATCGGTCACCGATCTCGGGAATGGCCGCTCCCGCTGGGTGGCGCACAGTCCGCTCGGCTTCAAGGTCGAGTGGGAGGCCGAGATCCTCGAGGAGCGCGAGGGGCAGATCCTCTCCTGGCGCTCGCTGCCGGGGGCCCAGGTCCACAACGCCGGCTCGGTCCTGTTCGAGGACGCCACCGGCGGCCGCGGCACGGTGGTCCACGCCGTGTTCGAGCTGCAGCCGGCCGGGGCCTTCCTGGGCCGCGCGCTCGGCCGCGCCCTGAAGCCGATCACCAAGCAGCAGGTCAAGGAGGATCTGCGCCGCTTCAAGCAGCTCATGGAGGGGGGAGAGCTCCCCACCACCGACGGACAATCGGCGGGCCAACGGCCCATGATCAATATCCACAACCCTCTTTGAGCCGCCGGCAAGGGAGAACTACATCATGAGAGCGGTTTGCTGGAATGGAGTGACTGACGTGCGGGTCGAGACCGTCCCCGACCCGGAAATCCTCAACCCTCGCGACGCCATCGTCCGCATCACCTCGACGGCGATCTGCGGCTCCGATCTTCACCTTTATGACGGCTACATCCCCACCATGAAAAAGGGGGACATCCTCGGCCACGAGTTCATGGGCGAGGTGATGGAGGTCGGCCGCGGCGTCAAGAATCTCGCGGTGGGCGACCGGGTGGTCGTCCCCTTCACGATCGCCTGCGGCAACTGCTTCTTCTGCAAGCAGGAGCTGTGGTCGCTGTGCGACAACTCGAACCCCAACGCGGCGATCGCGGAGAAGGCCTACGGCTACTCGCCGTCCGGCCTGTTCGGCTACTCCCACATGATGGGCGGCTACGCGGGCGGCCAGGCGGAATACGCCCGCGTCCCCTTCGCCGACGTCGGACCGATGAAGATTCCCAACGGGATCTCGGACGAGAAGGTGCTGTTCCTCAGCGACATCTTCCCGACCGGCTACATGGCGGCGGAAAACTGCGATATTCAGCCCGGCGACACCGTGGCGATCTGGGGCTGCGGCCCGGTCGCGCAGTTCGCGATCCAGAGCTGCTGGATGCTCGGCGCGGAGCGCGTGATCGCGATCGATCGCGTTCCCGAGCGACTGCTCATGGCGCAGACCTGGGGGCGCGCCGAGGTGATCGATTACGAGCAGGTGGACAGCGTCGTCGAGACGTTGCGCGAGATGACCGGCGGACGCGGCCCCGACTGCTGCATCGACGCGGTCGGCATGGAGGCGCACGGCCACACGGCGGACGCCCTCTATGACAAGGCCAAGCAGACCTTGCGCATGGAGACCGACCGGCCGCACGCGTTGCGCGAGGTGTTCATGGCCTGCCGCAAGGGGGGTCACGTGTCGATCCCCGGCGTCTACGGCGGGATCCTCGACAAGGTGCCGCTCGGCGCCGCCTTCAACAAGGGGCTGACGCTCAAGATGGGGCAGACCCACATGATGCGTTATATGAAGCCGCTGCTCGACCGCGTGATTGCCGGGGAGATCGATCCCTCGAACGTGATCACTCACCGGCTCTCGCTGGACGACGCGCCCGCGGGCTACCGGACCTTCCGCGACAAGGAAGACAACTGCATCAAGATCGTAATGAAACCGCACGGCGACGGCCTTACGCATCGCCACTCGCACCGTCATGAGAGCGGTGTCAGCGGCATGGAGGGGGAATTCGATCGGGGCGCGAGCCAGAACCCACGCACCGAAGAGGAATTCCATTGAGATCGGGCTGGACGAAGCTCGCGGTGCCCGCTGCCATGGTGGCGGCGGGCGCCGGGGCGCTCGTCGCCGCCCGCGCGGCGCGCCGGCGGCGCGAGATCGATTTCCGGGACAAGGTCGTCCTGATCACCGGCGGCTCGCGCGGCCTGGGCCTGCTCATGGCCCGCGAGCTGGCCTGTGACGGCGCCAAGGTCTCGATCGTGGCCCGCGACCCCGTGGAGCTGGACAACGCCCGCCGCGAGCTGGTGGGCTGCCACGACGCGGAGGTGCTGGCCCTGCCTTGTGACATCCGCCACCGCGAGGAGGCGGAGTGGGCGGTCGAGCGCACGATCGAACGCTTCGGGCAACTGGATGTCCTGGTCAACAACGCCGGGGTCATCCAGGTCGGCCCGCTGGAGCACATGGGGCTCCAGGACTTCGAAGAAGCCATGGCGGTCCACTACTGGGGGCCGCTCTTCCTCACCCTCGCCGCCCTGCCGCACCTGCGGCAGCAGGGCGGCGGGCGCATCGTCAACATCGCCTCGGTCGGCGGCAAGATCGCGGTCCCCCACCTGCTGCCCTACAGCGCCAGCAAGTTCGCCCTGGTGGGGCTGTCCAACGGCCTCGCCGCCGAGCTCGCCAAGGAGCGCATCTACGTCACCACGGTCTGCCCGGGCCTGATGCGCACGGGCTCCCACGTCAACGCCCGTTTCAAGGGGAAGCGCGACGCGGAGCTCGCCTGGTTCGCGGTGGCGGATTCCTCGCCGCTGTCGTCGATCGACGGCCGGCGGGCGGCCCGCCAGATCCTCGAAGCCTGCCGCCGGGGCGACCCCCATCTGATCGTGACGAACCAGGCCCGGCTCGCCACGGCCTTCGCCGCGATCTTCCCGTCCACCACCACCCGTCTCCTGCAGCTCGCCGACCGCGTCCTTCCCGACCCGGCCGACGAGGACGGCGACGAGGCGCGGCCGGGCTGGCAGAATTCGTCGCGCTGGGTGCCGTCGATCCTCACCCGCCGCTCCGATCAGGCGGCGGTGGAGAACAACGAGCTGCGCGGGGCGGCCCTCGAATACGGCCGCAACGGCAACGGCAACGGTCTCGGCGGCGGTGCCGAAGCCGTGCCGGCTCCACTGCCTGGGTAGGGAGGGGGAGAAGCCGGAGAGCGCCGTCCTCGCCCACGGGTTGGGACGGCGCTCTCCGGGTTTGTTATCCTGACATCGCTTTGGACAACGCCGAGATCGCCCGTATCCTGGAGGAGGTCGCCGACGTCCTCGAAATCCGGAACGAGAATCCGTTCCGGGTCCGCGCCTATCGCAACGCCGTCCGCTCCGTCGAATCGCTCACCGTGCCGCTGCGGCGGATGATCGATCAAAAGATCCCGCTCACCACCCTCTCCGGCATCGGCAAGGAGATGGAACGCCATATCGTGGAGATGGTGGAGACCGGCACGCTCGCCTTTCGCGATCAGCTCATCGCCGAGTTTCCGCGTTCCTTGATCGATCTGATGCGCCTGCCGGGCCTCGGCCCCAAAAAGGCAAAGCGGCTCTGGGAGGAGCTGAAGATCGGCTCGGTCGAGGAGCTGGAGGAGGCCGCCAAGGCCGGCCGGATCGCCGCCGTTTCCGGCTTCGGCGCCAAGACCCAGGAGCGCATCCTGCAGGGGATCGAGGACTTCCGCCACCACTCCAGCCGCTTTCTGCTGCCCGAGGCGGAGCGCCACGTCGAGCCTCTGCTCGCCTATCTGCAAGGGATTCCCGAGGTCGAGCGCCTGGAGGTGGCCGGCAGCTACCGGCGGCGGCGCGAGACCGTGGGGGATATCGATCTGCTGGCGATCGCCAGCTCGCCCGGCCCGGTCATGGAGGCGTTCCTCCACTACGCCCAGGTGGACAAGACGCTGATGGCGGGGCCGACCCGCTCGACCGTGGTGCTCGGCTCCGGCCTGCAGGTGGACCTGCGGGTCGTGCCGCCGGAGTCCTACGGCGCCGCCCTGGTCTATTTCACCGGCTCCAAGGAGCACAACGTCAAGCTGCGCCGCCGCGGCGTCGAGCGCGGGCTGCGGATCTCCGAGTACGGGGTCTTCCGGGCCGGCGAGGAAAAAGGCGAGATCTCTCCTCCCGCCGGGGAGTGGCTGGCGGGCCTGGAGGAGACGGATGTCTACGCCTCCGTCGGCCTGCCCTGGATCCCGCCCGAGATCCGCGAGGACTGGGGGGAGATCGAGGACGCCGCGGCGGGGCGTGTCCCCCGCCTGTTGACGGTGGAAGACCTGCGGGGGGACCTCCACATGCACTCCACCTGGTCGGACGGCCGCGACACCATCGAGGAGATGGTCGTCGCCTGCGCCGCCCGGGGCTACGAGTACATGGCCCTGACCGATCACAGCAAAAACCTTCCCATGGTCAACGGGCTCGACGCCCGCCGCCTCGCCGGGCAGTGGGCCGAGATCGAGGAGATCCGCGCCCGCCACCCCGAGATCCGGCTGCTGCGCGGCATGGAGGTGGACATCCTGATCGACGGCGCCCTCGACCTCGAGGACGAGATGCTGGCCGGCCTCGACTGGGTGGTGATCTCGGTCCACTCTCGCTTTGAATTGCCGCACGGTCAGCAGACCGAGCGCATCCTGCGCGCCCTGGAGCACCCGGCGGTCAACGTCCTCGGCCACCCCACCGGCCGCCTGCTCAACCGGCGCAAACCGATCGATTTCGACGTGGACGCGGTGCTCACCCGGGCCGCCGAGCTGGGCGTCGCGGTCGAGCTGAACAGCCATCCCAACCGGCTCGACCTCAAGGACTCCCACCTGCGCCTCGCCCGGGAGCGGGGGTGCAAGATCACCCTCAGCACCGACTCCCACCGCACCGGCGAGCTGACCCTGATGCGCTACGGGGTCGATCAGGCCCGCCGCGCCGGCCTGGAGCCCGGCGACGTGCTCAATACCCTTCCCCTGCCGGACTTTCTCGCCGCCATCCAACGGCGCCCCTGACGGGGTAAACTCTGCGCCTCGACTGGCGTACAGACGAGGCGTACCCCCCTCTTCGAAAGAGGCCCGAGATGCATCGAAAATCGTTCCGTCCGGTGGCCGGAGCCCCGGCCCTGGCGATCGCCCTCGCGGTCGCCCTCGCGAGCTGGGCCAGCCTCCCCGCCGCCGCGCAGGATCTCAAATCGTTCGAGGCCCGCACGACGGTCCACAAGCTGCCGAACGGCTGGACCTTTCTGCTGGTCGAGCGGCCGGTGGCGCCGGTCGTCTCCTTCGTCACCCTGGCCGACGTTGGCTCGGCCCAGGAGGTGACCGGGATCACCGGCCTCGCCCACATGTTCGAGCACATGGCGTTCAAGGGATCGCCGCGTATCGGCACCCGCGACTACCCGGCCGAAAAGAAGGCGTTGGAGGAGCTGGAGGCGGCCTATCAGGCCTACCAGGCCGAGCGCCTTTCGCCGCGGTCGGACGCCCGGAAGCTCGCCCGGCTGCAGGCCGACTTCCAGGCCCGCCAGAAGGCGGCCCACGACCTGGTCGCGGAAAATGCGCTGGACGACGTCGTCGCCCGCGAGGGGGGCGTCGATCCCAACGCCGAGACCGGCACCGACTGGACCCAGTTCTATCTGTCGCTCCCTTCGAACAAGCTGGAGCTGTTCGCCTTCCTGGAGTCCGAGCGCTTTTATGAGCCGGTCTTCCGCGAGTTCTACGAAGAGCGCGACGTGGTGCAGGAAGAGCGCCGGATGAATCTCGACAGCCAGCCGGTCGGCCGGCTCTTCGAGCAGATCATCGCCACCGCCTACGTGGCCCACCCCTACCACCACCGCGGCGTCGGCTACATGAGCGATCTCCAGTCGCTTTCGATCACCGACGCGCGAGCCTTTTTCGACAAGTATTACGCGCCGTCGAACCTGGTGACCGCGATCGTCGGCGACATCAAGGCGCAGGAGCTGATCCCGCTGATCGATCGCTATTTCGGCCGCATCCCGAACCGCCCCTCGCCCGAGCCGCTGCGCACGGTCGAGCCGCCGCAGATCGGCGAAAAGACCGTGGTGGTCGAGGACGCCTCCCAGCCGATCTATCTGGAGGCCTACCACCGGCCGGCCTTCACCCACCCCGACCAGCCGGTCTACCAGGCGATCGACGACATCCTGGTCAACGGCCGCACCTCGCGGCTCTACCGCGCGCTGGTGCGGGACAAGAAGCTTGCCGTCCAGGCCGAGTCGCTGCCCGACCTGCCGGGGCGCAAATATCCGTTCCTGTGGATCCCGATCGTGGTGCCCGCCTTCGGGGTCTCCAACGAGCAGGTGGCGGCCGCCCTCCACCAGGAGCTGGAGCGCCTGCAGCGCGAGGACGTCACCGACCAGGAGCTCAGCCGCTTCAAGGCGCGGGGGAAGGCCGACCTCCTGCGCTCGCTCAACAGCAACCTGGGTCTCGCCACCCAGCTCGTCGAGTACCACCAGCTCTTCGGCGACTGGCGCGAGCTGTTCCGCTCGATCGACCGCCTCGACCACGTGACCAAGGCGGACATCCGCCGGGTGGCCGGCGAGATGCTGCAGAAATCCAATCGGACGGTCGGCATGATCGTCACCCGGCCCGAGGAGGCGAAACCCGCCGCCGCTCCGGCCGGCGCAAGGAGAGACGGATGAGCCCTCGCAAATCGGTCCTGGCCCTGGCGGTCCTCGCCGCCCTGCCCGGCCTCGCCTTCGCCCAGACGGCCCCGACGCAGCCCGCCCCGGCGCCGAACGTGGACGCGCTGCGCTACCCGGCGCTCCGCGACTTCCAGTTCCCCCGCCCCGAGCGCGTGGTGCTCGACAACGGGATCGTCGTGCTCCTTCTGGAGGACCACGAGCTGCCCCTGATCGAGACCACCGCCCTGGTGCGCGCCGGCACGCGGCTCGATCCGGCGAACGAGATCGGCCTCGGCGACCTCGCCGGGCAGGTGCTGCGCACCGGCGGTACCACCCGCCTGCCCGGCGACGCCCTCGACGACTACCTGGAGGACCGCGCCGCCAGCCTCGAGGTCGGCGTCGGCGAGGAGCTCGCCACGGTCTATCTCTCCGCCCTCAAGGCCGACTACCCCGACCTCCTCAAGGTCTTCGCCGACGTGCTCCGCCGCCCCGCCTTCGACGCCCGCAAGCTCGACGTGGCGAAAAACCAGGCGATCGCCTCGGTGTCGCGCCAGAACGACGATCCGGAGGGGGTGCTGTTCCGCGAGTTCCAGAAGCTGGTCTACGGCGCCGACTCCCCCTATGCCTGGACCGAGACCTACGCCACCCTCGGCAATATCAACCGGGACGACCTGGTCGCCTGGCACCGCCGCAACTTCTTCCCCGACCGCACGGTGATCGGCGTGGTCGGCGACTTCAACCGGGACGAGGTGCTGCGCCAGCTCCGCGAGGCGTTCGGCGACTGGCCGAAGGGCGCCCAGGCCGCCGACAAGGGGGTCCCCTTCCACCAGCAGCCCACCCCCGGGCTTTTCCAGGTGGAGAAGAACGACTCCGCCCAGTCCTTCCTGATCCTCGGCCACCTCGGGGTGCGCCGCGACGACCCCGACTATTACGCCCTGGAGGTGCTCAACCAGCTCCTCTCGGGCTCGTTCGCCTCCCGCCTGGTGGCGAGCGTCCGCACCGAGAAGGGGCTCGCCTACACGGTGTCGGGCGCGGTGGGGAGCGACTGGGACCACCCCGGCCTCGCCTACTTCTTCTCCTCGACCAAGAAGGAGAGCACCGGCGCCGGCCTCGACGCCCTGCTGGAGGAGCTCGACAAGCTGCGCACCTCCCCGCCGACCGACCAGGAGGTCGAGAAGGCCCGCAGCGCCCTGCTCAACTCCTATGTCTTCAAGGCCGACTCGATGGCGCGGATCCTCGGCCAGCAGCTCCTGTTCGAGACCTACGGCTATCCGGCGGACTGGCTGTCGCGCTACCGCACCGGCGTCGAGGCGGTCACCACCGAGCAGGTGCGCCAGGCGGCGCTCCGCCACCTGCGGCGCCAGGACCTCTCGATCCTGGTGGTCGGCCCCACCGCCGGGCTCGACAAGCCGCTCGAAAGCTACGGCAAGGTGACCCGGCTCGACATCGCGATCCCCCCGCCCAAGGGCGCCCCGGCCCGCAAGCCGTAAACCAGCGATCCAGGTATGTAGGAAGTACAGCTCGCCGGAGCCGCCGCAGGGCGGTTCCGGCATGCTCCGGCGTGCCGTGCGGCCCGCGCGCTGGGAAAATGCCGGCCGACCATGCTTTTTCTTCGTGGCACATACCTTGCTTTGTACGATGGCGCAGGCAGTACCGCACCAGCAGCACCAGGTGCAGCTTGGCTGTTGGTCTGGCCCTGTCTTACCCCAATGAACTCTGCTCGGAAGCGTCGATGTTCACAGCGGCCGGGCGCATGTGAAGAGGGCAAAAACCCCGTCATGGCAACGACAGCACGAGACTTCCGCAAGACGGCCCCGACCCCCGCGGCCCCGCGGCGGCCCACCCTGGAACCGTCCGTCAGCCGCCGTACCGATCCCATCATCTCTTCGGTCCGCGAATCGATCCCGCGGCTCCCTCTTGGCCATCCGGACCTCGTCCGACGGGCTCAGGGCATGAACTTCAACGATCCCACGACGGGAACACCGGGAGGACTGGAATGAGTGGAAAACGGGTCTTGATCACCGGCGGGGCGGGTTTTATCGGCTCCCACCTGGCGGATGAGCTTCTGGAGCGCGGCTATGAGGTCCGGGCTCTCGACAACCTCTCCGAGCAGGTCCATGGGCCGGCGGCCGGCCGGCCGGGTTACCTGAGCCCGGAGGTCGAGCTCCTCGTCGGCGACGTCCGTGATCCGCAGGCAGTGCGCCAGGCCCTCGCCGGGGTCGATGCGGTCTACCACTTCGCCGCCATGGTCGGCGTCGGCCAGAGCATGTACGAGCTGGAGCGCTACACCTCGGTCAACAACCTCGGCACCGCCGTGCTCCTGGAGGCCCTGATCGAAAAGCCGGTAGAGCGCCTGGTCGTCGCCTCCAGCATGAGCATCTACGGCGAGGGGCTGTACCGCGACGGCGACGGCAACCGGGTGGGCGGCTGTGAGCGCGGCCGCGAACGGCTCAAGGCCCATGAATGGGAGCTGTCCGACGACCGTGGCCACCCGCTCACCCCGGTGCCGACGCCGGAGACCAAGGCGCCCTCCCTCTCCTCCGTCTACGCCCTGTCGAAATACGACCAGGAGCGCCTGTGCCTGATGATCGGCCGGGCCTACGACATCCCGACCGTGGCCCTGCGCTTCTTCAACGTCTACGGCACCCGCCAGGCGCTGTCCAACCCCTACACCGGGGTGCTGGCGATCTTCGCCTCGCGCCTCCTCAACGGCAACCCGCCGCTGATCTTCGAGGACGGCCGCCAGATGCGCGACTTCGTCCACGTCTCGGACGTCGCCCGCGCCTGCCGGCTCGCCCTGGAGACCGAGGCGGCGCGCGACCAGGTCTTCAACATCGGCAGCGGCCGCCAGTACACCGTGCTGGAGATCGCCCGCGCCATGGCCGCGGCGGTCGGCCGCGCCGACGTGCGGGCCGAGGTCACCGGCAAGTACCGGGTGGGCGACATCCGCCACTGCTTCGCCGACATCACGCTGGCCCGCCGCGTCCTCGGCTACGAGCCGCAGCTCCCGCTGGAGCAGGGGCTGATCGAGCTGGCCTCCTGGCTGGAGGGGCAGGTGGCGGACGACCGCGTGGCGGAAGCCGGAGCGGAGCTGGCGGCCCGGGGGTTGACGGTATGAGCGGACAGCAGCGACAGCCCCAGATCGGCACGCCCCTGCGCGCCGAGCGGACCGTCCTCGTCACCGGCGGGTCGGGGTTCATCGGCACCAACGTGGCCCACGCCCTGGCCTCGGCCGGGCGGCGGGTGCGGCTGCTCGACAACCTCTCGCGCGCCGGGGTCGAGGAGAACCTGCGCTGGCTCAAGGCGACCCACGGCGACCGCGTCTCGGTCGAGGTGGCCGACGTGCGCGACGCCGCCGCGGTGCGCCGCGCCATGGCCGGCGTCGAGACCGTCTTCCACTTCGCCGCCCAGGTCGCCGTCACCACCAGCCTGATCGATCCGATCCACGACTTCGAGGTCAACGCCCACGGCACCCTGAACGTGCTCGAAGCGGTGCGCGCCCAGGCGGCGCCGCCGGCCCTGGTCTTCACCTCGACCAACAAGGTCTACGGCGGCATGGAGGACGTCGACCTGCGCCTGCAGGGCCGGCGCTACGAGCCCGCCGACGAGACCCTGCGCCGGCACGGCTTCGGCGAGGCGCGCCGGCTCGACTTCCACAGCCCCTACGGGGCGTCGAAGGGGGCGGCCGACCAGTACGTCCTCGACTACGCCCGCAGCTACGGCCTGCGCACCGCGGTCTTCCGCATGAGCTGCATCTACGGCCCGCACCAGTTCGGCAACGAGGACCAGGGGTGGGTAGCCCACTTCCTGATCCGCGCCCTGGAGGAGAGCCCCATCACCCTCTACGGCGACGGCATGCAGGTGCGCGACGTGCTCTACGTCGAGGATCTGGTGCGCGCCTTCCTGCTGGCCGAGCAGAACATCGGGACGATCGCCGGCCAGGCTTTCAACATCGGCGGCGGCGCCGGCCAGACCGTGTCGCTGCTCGAGCTGCTCGACCTGATCGGCGAGCTGCACGGCCGGCGGCCGCGGATCTCCTTCGAGGCCTGGCGCACCGGAGACCAGCGCTACTACGTCTCGGACACCGGCAAATTCCAGGCGGCCACCGGCTGGAAGCCACGTGTAAACGTGCGCGAGGGCGTAAGCAACCTTTACAACTGGTTGGCGGAGCACCGGGGCGCCGGCAGTCTGGCCGCGGCCGGCGGGACGCGGGTCGCGGTCGGACAGGGTGTCTCCTGAGACTCATCCGTATAAGGATTTGGCCGGCGGAGGCCGGAGCCAGACGGGCGCCGGGCACGAATCTTGGATATTCGTCCGGCAACGGCAGCATGCATCCCTGAGGAATGAGGTAACGGTATGAGCGAAAGCTACCCCCTCCCGCGCAAGGTCTTGATGACCGCGGACACGGTCGGCGGCGTCTGGACTTACGCCATGGAGCTCGCCCTCGGCCTGGCCGAGCGGGGCGTCGAGGTGGCGCTGGCCACCATGGGCGGCCCCCTCGACGAGTTCCAGCGCGAGAAGGCCGGACGCATCCCGCGCTTCAAGCTGTTCGAGAGCACCTTCAAGCTGGAGTGGCAGGACGACCCCTGGCGCGACGTGGAGAAGGCCGGGGAGTGGCTCCTCGGGCTCGAAGACCGGATCTGCCCGGACCTCGTCCACCTCAACAGCTACGTCCACGCCGCCCTCCCCTGGAGCGTGCCGAAGGTCGTGGCCGGCCACTCCTGCGTGCTGTCGTGGTGGCGCGCCGTCAAAAAGGAGAGCGCTCCGGCGGAGTGGGACCGCTACGCCGCCGAGGTCGAGATGGGGCTTGCCGCCGCCGACCTCGTGGTGGCGCCGTCGGGCGCCATGCTGTCCTGCCTGATCGAGCACTACGGCCCGATGCCGCGCACCCGCGTCATCCCCAACGGCCGCGACGCCCGCCAGTTCCGCCCCGGCGCCAAGGAGCCGGTGCTGTTCTCGGCCGGTCGCCTGTGGGACGAGGCCAAGAACCTCGAAGCCCTGGAACAGGTGGCGCCGCGCCTCCCCTGGCCGGTCTACGTGGCCGGCGAGAATCACCACCCCGACGGCGGCGAAGCCCGCCCCCATCACACCCGCCTGCTCGGCCGCCTCTCGCAGCGCGCCCTGTCGGCCTGGCTCAGCCGCAGCGCGATCTACGTGCTGCCGGCGCGCTATGAGCCGTTCGGCCTGTCGGTGCTCGAAGCGGCCCTCTCCGGCTGCGCCCTTGTCCTGGGGGACATCCCCAGCCTGCGCGAGACCTGGCGCAACCGCGCGGTCTTCGTGCCGCCGGACGACCCGGATGCCCTCGAGACCGCTCTGCGCAGCCTGATCGACAACCCGGACCGCCGCGCCGCCCTGTCGCTCGCGGCGCGCAACCGGGCCCTGGAGCTGACCCCGGAACGCATGGTCGGCAGCTATCTCACCGCCTACGGCGAGGTCCTCGCCCGCAGCGGCGCGATCAGCCCGGCCCTGGAGGAGGAGTCCCTCTTCGCCACCCAGATCGCGGTCTGATTCCGGCTCGATCGGGAGGGGGCGCGCCCGGCGCGCCCCCGGCGAGGCCCAGGCATCCCAAAGCGCCGTTCACAAAAGATTTCAACGCGGACTTGCGAGTCTTTCATCATGAAAATCGCGTTCTTCGTCCACTCCCTCCTGTCGGACTGGAACCACGGCAACGCTCACTTCCTGCGCGGCGTCACGACCGAGCTGATCTCGCGCGGCCACCAGGTGCGCGCCTATGAGCCGCGCGACGCCTGGAGCCTGACGAACCTCCTCGCCGACCACGGCGAGGCCGCCCTGGAGGGGTTCCACAAGACCTATCCGGCCCTCGCCAGCGTGCGCTACGACCCGCGCACCCTCGACCTCGACCGCGAGCTCGACGGCGTCGATCTGGTCATCGTCCACGAGTGGAACGACCACGAGCTGGTGCGGCGCCTCGGCGAGCACCGCCTGAGCGGAAGCCACCGGCTGCTCTTCCACGACACCCATCACCGCGCCGTCACGGCGCCCGACGCCATGGGCGCCTACGACCTGTCGCACTACGACGGCGTGCTGGCCTTCGGCCGGACGATCCGCGACCTCTACCTGGAGCGCGGCTGGGCCGCCCGCGCCTGGACCTGGCACGAGGCCGCCGACACCCGGGTCTTCCGCCCTCTCGACGGGGAAGACGGGGAAGGGGAAGAGGACGGCCGGCCGGAGCGCCAGGGCGACCTGATCTGGATCGGCAACTGGGGGGATGACGAGCGCACCGCCGAGCTGCACGAGATGCTGATCGGCCCGGTGCGCGACCTCGGCCTCAAGGCCCGCGTCCACGGCGTGCGCTACCCCGAAGAGGCGAAGCGCTGCCTCGCCGACTGCGGCATCGAGTACGGCGGCTGGCTCCCCAACTACGAGGTGCCGCGCGCCTTCGCCGGCTTCGGCGTCACCGTCCACGTGCCGCGCCGCCCCTACGTCGAGGCCCTGGCCGGCATCCCGACCATCCGCCCCTTCGAGGCCCTGGCCTGCGGCATCCCCCTGGTCTCGGCGCCGTGGAACGACGCCGAAGGGCTGTTCACGCCCGGCAAGGACTACCTCGTCGCGAGCGACGCCGGGCAGATGAGGCGCTGCCTGCGCGACGTCCTCCACGACCGCGCCATGGCCCGCGAGCTCGCCCGCCAGGGGCGCCGCACCATCCTCGACCGCCACACCTGCGCCCACCGGGTCGATGAGCTCCTCGCGATCGACCGCCAGCTCCGGGGGGTCCCCCCGGCCAACGCGCGCACCGGAATCCCCATGGGAGTCGGCATGCTATGAAATCCGGATCGTCGTCCCCGCTGTCGATCGCCTTCTTCGGCTCCAGCCTGGTATCGGCCTACTGGAACGGCGCCGCGACCTACTACCGCGGGATCCTGCGGGCGCTCGCCGGGCAGGGGCACCGCATCACCTTCTACGAGCCCGACGCCTTCGAGCGCCAGCAGCACCGCGACATCCCCGATCCCGACTGGGCCCGCGTCGTGGTCTACCCGGCCACCGACAGCGGGGTCCTGCGGGCCCTGGAAGACGCCCGCGGCGCCGACCTGGTGGTCAAGGCGAGCGGCGTCGGCGTCTTCGACACCCTGCTCGAAGCCGCCGTGCTGGAGATCCGCCGCCCCGGCGGCCTCGCGGTGTTCTGGGACGTCGACGCCCCGGCCACCCTCGACCGCCTGGAAGGCTTCCCGACCGACCCGTTCCGCCCCCTGGTGCCGCGTTACGACATGATCTTTACTTACGGCGGCGGCGATCCGGTGGTCAACGCCTACCGCCGGCTCGGGGCGCGCGACTGCGTGCCGGTCTACAACGCGCTCGACCCGAGCACCCACCGGCCGGTGCCGCCCGACCCGCGTTTCGAGGGGCACCTCGGCTTCCTCGGCAACCGGCTGCCGGACCGCGAGGCGCGCGTGGAGGAGTTCTTCCTCAAGGCCGCCGCCGCCCTCCCTGACCAGATCTTCCTGCTCGGCGGCAACGGCTGGGCCGACAAGCCGATGCCGGAGAACGTGCGCCAACTCGGCCACGTCTACACGCGCGACCACAACGCCTTCAACTGCACGCCGCGGGCGGTGCTCAACGTCAACCGCGAGAGCATGGCGCGCTACGGCTTTTCGCCGGCGACCCGGGTGTTCGAGGCGGCCGGCGCCGGCGCCTGCCTGATCACCGACGCCTGGGAGGGGATCGAGATGTTCCTCGAGCCCGGCCGCGAGGTGCTGGTGGCGCGGGGCGGCGACGAGGTCGCCGAGCACCTGCGCCGCCTCACCCCGGAGCGCGCCGCCGCCCTCGGTCAGGCCGCCCTGCGCCGCACCCTGGCCGAGCACACCTATGCCCATCGCGCCGTGCAGGTCGAGGAGGTCCTCGGCCTGGCGCGCGCCGGTCTGGAGGTCCCCGCGTGAGCCACGAGCCGCTCGACATCGTCATCCTCGGCCTGTCGATCACCTCTTCCTGGGGCAACGGCCACGCCACCACCTACCGCGGCCTGGTGCGGGAGCTGGCGGCGCGCGGCCACCGCGTCACCTTCCTGGAGCGCGACGTCCCCTGGTACGCCGACAACCGCGACCTGCCCAGGCCGCCCTACGGCGAGACCGCCCTCTACTCCAGCCTCGACGAGCTGAAGGACCGCTTCGGCGCGGCGGTGCGGCGGGCCGACTTCGTGATGGTGGGCTCCTACGTGCCGGAGGGCATCGAGGTGGGGGACTGGGTGACCCGCACGGCGGCGGGGGCCACCGCCTTCTACGACATCGACACCCCGGTGACGCTCGCCCGGCTCTGCCGCGGCGAGTGCGAGTACCTGACGCCGGAGCTGATCCCGCGCTACCAGGCCTACCTGTCGTTCACCGGCGGGCCGACCCTGCGGCGCCTGGAGCGCGGCTTCGGCTCCCCCATGGCGCGGCCGCTTTACTGCTCGTTCGACCCCGCCCTCTACTATCCGGAGGCGCCGCAGGAGGCCGAGCCGCGCTGGGATCTCGGCTACATGGGGACCTACAGCGACGACCGCCAGCCGGTGCTCGACCGCCTCCTCCTGGAGCCGGCGCGGCGCTGGAGCGCGGGGCGCTTCACCGTGGTCGGCCCGCAGTACCCGAAGGGCCTCAAGTGGCCGAAGAACGTCAAGCGCGACAACCATCTGCCGCCCGAGAAGCACCGCGGCTTCTACAACGCCCAGCGCTTCACCCTGAACGTCACCCGCGCCGACATGGTGGCGGCGGGCTTTTCGCCGAGCGTCCGCCTGTTCGAGGCGGCGGCCTGCGCCACCCCGATCCTCAGCGACTCCTGGGCGGGCCTGGAGACCTTCTTCGCGATCGGCGAGGAGATCCTCACCGTGCGCAGCGCCGGCGAGGTCCTGCAGTACCTGCGGGAGATCCCGGAGGAGGAGCGGCGCGCCCTCGGCGCCCGGGCCCGCGCCCGCGTGCTCGCCGAGCACACCGCCGCCCACCGGGCCGAGGAGCTGGAGGGGTACGCCCTCCGCCTCCTCGATCGTCAAGCAGCATGAGAGTCGCCTGACCGGCACCGAGAGATATGGCAACCGAGATCCAGACTCCGAGCCCCAGCACCTCCCTGGCCGATCAGATCGAAGCCCTCGGCCCCTGGTTCCACAACCTCCACCTGCCGGACGGCACGCAGACCAAGCCCGATCACTTCCTGGGCGACTTCCCCACCTTCAAGTGGGCGGAGATCCGCGGCTCCCTGCCGGCGGACCTCACGGGCTGGACCGCCCTCGACATCGGCTGCAACGCCGGCTTCTATACCTTCGAGCTGGCCCGCCGCGGCGCCCGCGTCACCGGCATCGACCATGATCCCCACTACCTGCGCCAGGCGCGCTGGGCCGCCCGCCACCTCGGCATGGAGAACCAGGTCGAGTTCCGCCAGATGCAGGTCTACGACCTCGCCCGCTCGGCCGAGAGCTACGACCTGGTGCTGTTCATGGGGGTCCTCTACCACCTGCGCTACCCCCTGCTCGGCCTCGACATCGTGGCCCGCCGGGTGCGCCGGCTGATGGTCTTCCAGACCCTGACCATGCCGGGCGACGAGGTGACCGAGGCCCCGGCCGACCTCGACATCCATGCCCGCGAGGCCCTGCTCGCCCCGGGCTGGCCGCGCATGGCCTTCCTGGAGCACCGTCTGGCGGACGACCCCACCAACTGGTGGGCCCCGAACCACGCCTGCGTCGAGGCGATGTTGCGCTCTTCCGGCCTGGAGGTCGTCGGCCGCCCCGGCCACGAGATCTACCTCTGCCGTCCCGGCGAGCCGCGCGAGGAGCTGGGCTGGATCCACGACGAGCTCCTCGCCGCGACCGGGCAGGCCGGCTCGTAGAAGCAGGAGAAGCTTGCCCGGCGGCCGGGCAAGCTTGGAATTTCCGCGGCAAGCTTGCCGCGGTTTTCAGAAGCTTGTCCCGCCGTTTATAACCTTGCCGCGGTTTTCAGAAGCTTGCCCTGCCGTTCAGAACCTTGCCGCGGTTTTTAGAAGCTTGCCCCGCCGTTCAGAACCTTGCCGCGGTTTTCAGAAGCTTGTCCCGCCGTTTATAACCTTGCCGCGGTTTTTAGAAGCTTGTCCTGCCGTTCAGAACCTTGCCGCGGTTTTCAGAAGCTTGCCCGGCCGTTCAGAAGCTTGTCCGACCACCGGGCGCCGCCCCGGGCCGGGGAGGGGGCGGTGAGGCATGCGCCACGCCCCTACCCGTCTCACCGCCCCTCCCATCGGGATAGGGGGGGAGCCTCGCGGCCCCCGCCCCTCCCACACCACCGTGCGTA
>DATAHG010000795.1:0-2800 GCA_036263295.1 Thermoanaerobaculia bacterium
CTCGGGCCGGCACTACCGGAGCTGGCGCGGCTCCAGCCGCTCGAGAGCTCGTTCTCGACGTCCTCGAAGCGGCGGCCGCGGTACTGCTTCGCGGCGTCGTAGCCGTACTGGTAGGCCGGACGGTAGTCGTCATAGTTGCGCCCGGCGGCGTAGGGGCGCGACGAGAAGTTCTCGCGCCAGTAGCTGTCCTCGTTGTTGTCGAAGTGGCTGCCGGCGGTGGTGCCGGTCCCCGACTCCCAAGCCGTGGTGCCGGTGTTCTGGTGGCCGCCGGTGCCGGCGGTGGCGCTGCCCAGGTTGCTGCCGGCCATGGCCGAGGTCGCCCCGGTGCTGGCCGCGGTCGAACCGTAGGTCGTCGAGCCGGCGCGGTCCTCGGAGGAGATGCTGTGGGAGCGGTTACCGACCCGGTCCCAGGCATCGCGCGTGGCGCTCTTGGCGTCGTCCCAGGCCAGCCGGGACTGTCCCTTGGCCTGCTCCCAGCCGCTACGCAGTTCGTTTTCGGCCTGGTTCCAGTCGCGGTCCTGGTGCCGCGTGCGCGACTCCCAGCCGTACTGGTAGGCCGGCTTCAGGTCATCGTAGGAGCGCCCCTGCGCGTAATCGCGGTTGGCGTAGTTGTCGCGCCAGAAGGCGTCTTCTTCGGTGGGGTTGACCGACTCCGCCACCCCCTTGCCGGCGAGCCCGCCGGCCAGACCGCCCACCGCGGCCCCGATCAGCGCGCCCACCGGGCCGCCGACCGCTCCGCCGATCACCGCGCCTACCGTGCCGCCGCTCGCGGCCCCGACCCCGGTGCCGACCGGGTGAGCCCCGGTCTCGCCGGTCAGCGGGTCCCGATTCGCATCGGCGCCCGGCGTGTGCTCGTGGTCGAGCTCCGCCGTGCTCGTCCCGCTCGCCAATCCAGCCGTCCTGGTCCTCTCGTCGTCCATGTGTAGCCTCCTTGCAGTTCTGCTCGTGAGCTTCGTCCTGTTGTTCGGAGAGCGACCTCCTCACCGTTGGGACGAGTGAGCTGCAAAGGAGAGGCCAGGACGGCTGGCGGCCCCTTAGCTGTTGAAGGCGCCGATGGCGCCGGCCACGATGGCGACCACGAAGATCAGGGCATAGATCACCAGGATCACCGCCGTGAGAATGCCGACGAAACGCCAGAAGCTCTTCTGCTGACCGAGCGCCGCCTCGAGATCGACCGAGCGGCGGGTCGAGAGGAGGGTCTGGATCGTCGTGGCATAACGCCAGAGGCAAACCGAGGGGTAGATGTAGAACAGGGCGAACAGCAGATAGGCCGCCCCCAGGCCGATGCCCATGGCGCCCGAGAACTGCTCCCCCATGAAGCCGCTGCCGACCATCATGAGCAGCGCGACGATTACCAGGAGGGCGCTGCCGATAAATCCCATGACGGACAGCAGGCGGACCCATGGCTTGGTGTTGCGGAGATGCTCGAGACTGACGGCGCTGACGCCTTCGCCACCGCCGCCCATCGCGGTCATCGGCGGAGCGGAGAGCTGGCTGCCCGGCGGCATGTACGGATTTCTGGGCTCCATGACAGGTTCCCTCTCAGAAGAAAGTTGAAAAATCCAGACGCTTCAGGATCGGCTGCCCCAAGGCTAGCACATCGCCTTGCCTTTCCCCCCCTCCTCGGGTAGCCTCCTGCTGCCATTTCCGGAGGAGAAAACGTGCAATACATCTCGTTCCTGGGGCTTGTGGTGTTGCTCCTGATCGCCTGGCTGCTGTCCAACAACCGGCGGATCATCCCGTGGCGCACGGTCATCATGGGCACCCTGCTGCAGTTCGTCTTCGCGGTGATCATCCTGAAGACTCCTCCCGGCAAGGCCTTCTTCATCAAGCTGAGCGACGGGATCACGGCCTTTCTCGACTTCAGCGACGCCGGCTCCCGTTTCCTCTTCGGCGACAATTTCACCGAGCACCTGTTCGCCTTCAAGGTCCTCCCCTCGATCATCTTCTTCTCCAGCATCATCACGGTCCTCTACTACCTGGGCGTCCTGCAGTTCATCGTCCGGGTCTTCGCCAAGATCATGGTCAAGCTGATGGGGACCTCCGGGGCCGAGTCGCTCGCCTCGGCGGTCAACGTCTTCGTCGGGCAGACCGAGGCGCCGCTGCTGATCCGCCCCTACGTGCCGTTCCTCACCCAGTCGGAGCTGATGGCGGTGATGACCGGCGGATTCGCCAACATCGCCGGAGGCGTCCTGGCGGCCTACGTCGCCATGGGGATCGACGCCGGCCACCTGATCGCCTCCAGCGTGATGTCGGCGCCGGCCAGCCTGCTGATGGCGAAGCTGATGTTCCCGGAGACCCAGCAGAGCGCCACCGCGGGCAAGGTGACCCTGGAGGTCGAGCGCCCCTGGGCCAACATCATCGACGCGGCGGCCGACGGCGCCTCGGAGGGCCTGAAGCTCGCCCTCAACGTGGCGGGCATGCTGCTCGCCTTCATCGCCCTGGTGACGCTGCTCGACGCCACGCTCGGCTGGGTGGGGGGCTGGTTCGGCTATCCGGGTTTCAGCCTGCAGCTCATCCTGGGCTGGCTCTTCCGCCCGCTGGCCTTCGTGATGGGAGTGCCCTGGGCCGAGGCCGACAAGGTCGGGTCGCTGCTCGGCATCAAGACGGTGATCAACGAGTTCGTGGGCTACGCCGAGCTCCAGAAAATGATCGCGGCCGGCCAGCTCTCGGCGCGCGCCCAGATCATCGCGACCTATGCCCTTTGCGGCTTCGCGAACTTCTCCTCGATCGCCATCCAGATCGGCGGCATCACCCCCATGGCCCCGGAGCGCAAGGGGGATATCGCCCGCCTGGGCCT
>DATAHG010000796.1:0-4077 GCA_036263295.1 Thermoanaerobaculia bacterium
CATCCGGCGGTGCGCCAGGCCGCGGTGCTGGCGCGCGAGGACCGCCTGGTGGCCTACGTGGCCTCCGAAGGCGAGGCTTCCGAGCTGCGCGGCTTCCTGGCGGAGCGCCTGCCGGCCCACTTCGTGCCTTCCGCCTTCGTCGCCCTGGCCGCCCTCCCCCTCACCCCCAACGGCAAGGTGGACCGCGCCGCCCTGCGCCGGCTGGAGCCCGGCGTCCCGGGCGGCTCGGGAGCCGGGTACGCGCCGCCGTCCACGCCGACCGAAGAGGTGCTCGCCGGCATCTGGGCCGAGGTCCTGGGGACCGACCGACCGATCGGGATCCACGACAACTTCTTCGAGCTGTCCGGCCACTCGCTGCTGGCGGTTCAAGTCGGCCACCGTATCCGCCAGCGGCTCGGGGTGGACCTGCCGCTGCGCCGCCTGTTCGAGCGCGCCACCCTCGCCGACCTGGCCCGCGAGGTGGACGCCGCCGGCCGCGAGGCGGCGGAGGAGGGCGTGCCGCCGCTGGTCCGCGTGCCGCGCGAGGGGTGGCTGCCCACGAGCTTCCTCCAGCAGATGATGTGGCAGGTCCAGGGCGGGCCGATCCACCCCCTCTACAACATGCCGTTCGCCATGCGCCTGCGCGGTCCGCTTGACCTCGCCGTCCTGCGGGCGAGCCTCGGGGAGCTGGCCCGCCGGCACGAAGGGCTGCGGACCCGCTTCGAGATGATCGACGGCCAGTTTTTGCAGCAGGTCCTGCCGCCGGAGCCCGTAGCGCTGCCGGAGATCGACCTCGGCGGGCTGCCCGCGGACCGCCGCGAGGACGCCGCCCGCCGGCTCGCCTGGGACGATGCCGCCCTCCCCTTCGACCTGCGCCGGGCGCCGCTCTTCCAGGCGCTCCTGGCGCGGCTCGACGCGGACGACGCGGTGCTGCTGTTCAAGATCCACCACATCGTCTCGGACGGCTGGTCGCTCAACGTCCTGCAGCGCGATCTGTCGGTTTTCTACACCGCCCTCGCGGCGGGCGAGGATCCGCGCCAGGCCCTGCCGGACCTGCTCTTCCAGCCCGCCGACTACGCGTCCTGGCAGCGCTTCGTCTTCGCGGGGGATCTGCTGGAGCGGCGGCTGGAGTACTGGCGGCAGCGTTTCGCCGACCGCCCGGAGCCGTTCGAGATCCCGACCGACCGGCCGCGCTCCGGCCGGCTCAGCGCCCCCTCCCTCCAGCGCGGTTTCCTGCTGCAAGGCGAGGAGCTGCGGCGCCTGCGCGAGGTGGCGCGGGAGGCCGGCTGCACCCCCTCGATGGTCACCTGCGCCGTGCTCAACGCGCTCCTGGCCCGCCGCAGCGGCCGCGCCGACGTGGTCCTCAACATGACGCTCGCGGGGCGGGACCGCCCCGAGCTGACCGGCATGGTCGGCTTCTTCATGACCCTCCTGCCGGTGCGCACCGACGTCTCGGGGGAGCTGTCCCTCGCCGAGCTGCTGGCGCGGGTCCGCGCTGCCCTCCTGGAGGCCTACGCGCGCCAGGACCTGCCGTTCCCCAAGCTGATCGCCGCGGTAGTGCCGGACCGGCCGCCGAGCCGCACCGCGCTCTCGCGGGTGGCCTTCAACCACCTGTCGCTCCCCGCGGGGAGCGCCGCGCCACCGCTCGCGGGCCTCACCCTGGAGCCGTTCACGGCGGCGGAGACCGACGCCAAGTACGACCTCACCTACTTCGGGCAGGAAGGCGAGGGCTTCCTGCTGAACCTGCTCGAGGTCTCGGCCGAGCTGTTCGAGCTGAAGAGCCTGGAGGCCATGGATGCGGAATTCCAGGCGCTCCTGCGGGCGGCGCTGGCGGACCCCGCGGCACCGCTCTCCGGCCTCACTTAAGGAATTGAAGGAGCCTCATGTCTGATCTTCATCGCTTCCGCAACAATGCCAAGGCCATCGGCATGGGCAACCCGGTCTGGGATGAGGCCCTGCACCACGGCCTGATCGACCTCCAGGTGAGCGTCGACGGCCAGGACCGGGTGCGCGGCGCCGACGGCCATCGCTTCGTCAACCTCTGCTCCTGCTCCTACCTGGGGCTGCACAACCATCCGGCCATCCTCGAAGGGGCGATCGAGATGGTGCGCCGCGAAGGGGTCATCGACCTGCCGATCGCGCGGGTGCGGATCCGCCTGCGGGTGCTGGACGAGCTGGAGTCCGCGCTGTCGGACCTCTACGGCACCCGCACCCTGTCGGCCCTGTCGGCCAGCGCTGCGACCTCCAGCCTGCTGCCGCTGCTCGCCTCGGGCCACCTGTGCGACGACGGCGAGCCGCGCGTCCTGGTCTTCGACAAGCTCTGCCACTTCTCGATGAACCTGGTCAAGCCGATCTGCGCCGACGAGAGCCCGGTCCTGACCTGCCGCCACAACGACCTCGACTTCATCGAGGACGCCTGCAAAAAGCACGGGAGGGTGGCCTACATCGCCGAGGGGGTCTACTCGATGGGGGGCTACGCCCCGGTCCGCGAGCTGCTGGAGCTGCAGGATCGCTACGGGCTCTTCCTCTACTTCGACGACTCCCACTCGCTGTCGGTGGTGGGGGAGAGCGGCGAGGGGTACGTGAAGTCGTGCATCCCCGGCGAGCTCAACCCGCTCACCGTGATCGTGGCCTCCTGTGGCAAGGGGTTCGGCGGCAGCGGCGGCGTGGTGATGCTGGGCCCCAAGAACCAGGAGCCGCTGATCCACCGTTTCGGCGGCCCGATGGCCTGGTCCCAGGGGCTCAACATCCCGAGCATCGGGGTCAACCTCGCGGCGATCCAGATCCACCGCTCGCCGGAGCTGGGGGAGCGCCAGCGCCGCCTCCAGGAGAACCTTGCCCTGTTTGACAGCCGGATCGACACCGAAGAGAGAGGGAACGGCTTCCCCGTCAAGATCGTGCGGGTCGGCGGCACCAATGATGCGGACCGTGCCGTCGAAGTCTCCAAGGAGCTGTTCCGGCGCGGGTTCTATTCGTCGGCCGTGTTCTTCCCGATCGTCGAGAAGGGGAAGGCCGGCCTGCGCGTCATGGTACGGGCCGACAACCGGCCGGAGGATCTGACCGAGTTCTGCGATCTGGTCGAGGATGTCATCGCCGAGATCACCGAGATCGCCGCGGGAGCCGAGAAAGTCAACGTGTGAGCAAGATTTCGCAGACGATCGCCACCCTCGACCCGAAGAAGCGCGCGCTTCTCGCGGCCCTGCTCAAAGAGCAGGGGGTCGAGGCGTCGCGGGTGGTGATCCTGCCGGCGCCGCGCGGGGCGGGCGCCTTTCCGCTCTCGTTCGCCCAGGAACGGCTCTGGTTTCTCGATCGCCTGTGGCCCGGCGACACCTCCTACAACCTGCCGGCGGCCCTGCGCCTGAGCGGCCCGCTCGACGCCGGGGTGCTCGGCCGAGTCTTCCCGGAGATCGCCCGGCGCCACGAGACCCTGCGCACCCGCTTCGTCGAGCGCGAGGGGCGGCCGTTCCAGGCGATCGAGCCGGCCGTGGACCTCCCCCTGCCGGTGATCGACCTCGCCGCCCTGGAGGAGGAGCGCCGGGAGGCCGAGACGCGGCGCCTGGCGAGCGCCCACGCCACCTGGCCGTTCGATCTCGGAAAGGCGCCGCTGCTGCGCGTCACCCTCCTGCGCCTCGCGGCCGAGAGCCACGTGCTGCTGTTCAACGTGCATCACATCATCTCGGACGGCTGGTCGTTCGGCGTGCTGAACCGCGAGGTGGGGGAGCTGTACGAGAGCCTGGCCCAGGGGCGTGTCTCATCTCAGGGGGCCCTGCCGGCGTTGGAGATCCAGTACGTGGACTACGCCGTCTGGCAGCGCGACCTCCTCCAGGGCGCCGAGCTGGAGCGCCAGGTGGGCTACTGGCGGGACAAGCTCGCCGGGGCGCCGCCGGTCCTCGAGCTGCCGCTCGACCGCCCGCGTTCGGCCGATCCGAGCGGGCAGGGCGGCCAGGCCTTCCTGATCCTGGGCCCGGAGATCCGCGAGGGGCTGGCGGCGCTCGCCCGCCAGAGCGGCGCCACCCTGTTCATGGTCCTGCTCGCCGCCTTCGCGGTCCTGCTGCGCCGCCACGCCGGGGATGCGCCGGACGACGTGGTGCTCGGCAC
>DATAHG010000797.1:0-3261 GCA_036263295.1 Thermoanaerobaculia bacterium
CTCGCTGCGGCTGGCCGAAGGGAGCGCGGCGGTGGTGGCGGCTTTCGACGCGGCGGAAGATGCCGTGATGGTCGAGATGGACAACCTGATCCCGCGCGGCGCCGCCCGCGACCCGCGCGAGCAGTCGAAGGCGGCAACGGCGGTCACCGATCTGCTGCGCCCCATCCCGGACTCCATCGTGCGCTACAGCTACGGCCGGATCGCCGCCGACCGTCTCGACCTGCCGGTCGAGGTCCTGGCGCGGCGCTTCGGCGGCGAGGCCGGCCCGCGTGGAGATCGTGGAGACCGCGGGGACCGCGGCGGGCCGGAGAGCCAGCGTCCGGGCCTCGCCGGGGTGGCCGCCCGGCCGGCGCGGGGCCGGGCGCTGGAGTGGGACCTGGAAGCGAACGCCCTGGAGAAGTTGTTCCAGGGGGACGGCCCGATCCCTCCACCGGAGAAGCTGCCGGAACCGGAAGTTTTCTTCGATGCCGAGTGCAGGAATATTTACCGCACCTTCCGCACTCTATATGCCAGAGGAGACGGTTCCCCGCCGCCGGATGCCCGCGCGGTGCTGGCTCAGCTCGGTTCGGAAGGGGGAACGGTTGACCGGATGGCCGCGATTCTGCTAGAAGGGAGTGTTACTCCCGGCAAAGTCGGGCTTCTGGAGTCCCTCGAAAAATTGCATCGTCGCTGGCAGCAGCAGAGGCTGCGCGAGTTGATGAGCGAAATCGCTGAGGCGCAGCGGAAGAAAGACTGGCCGCGCCTCGAAAGCCTGATGGAAGAGAAAGAAGGCTTGAGCCGCAGCTTGCACCGGGGGCCCCGGCCAGACGCGAGCAGTGCGTACCCTGGCTAAACCCGGGACGCTCCTGCCATGTCTTCAAGCTGTATAGGGAGACTACATTGACCATTTCGAGCCTCACGCCCGTCGAAGAGAAGTACACCTCGGTCAAGCAGCTCATCGAGCTTGGCAAGGAGAAGGGGTACCTCCTTTACGACGAGATCTACGAGATGTTGCCGGAGGAGGTGGTAAGCCTCCCGGACGAGCTGGATGAGATCTATATCCGGTTCGCCGATCTCGGGATCGACGTCATCGACCGCCCGGAGCGCTATCAGAACCGGGACGACTTCGAATCCGGGCCGAGTGAATTCGACAAGAAAGAGGACGAGACCACCGAGTTCGGCCTGACCAGCCACGAGAAGACCAACGACCCGGTCCGCATGTACCTGCGGGAGATGGGGACGGTCCCGCTTCTCGACCGGGAAGGCGAGGTGGAGATCGCCCAGCGCATCGAGCAGGGCGAGTGGATGGTGTACGAGGCGCTCTGCGAGAACCCCGTCGTCCTGCGCGAGCTGCTCCGCCTGAACGAGATGGCGGCCAAGGACAAGCGGATCCTGCGCGAGCTGGTCTCCGCCGATCCCGACGAGCCCCTCGATCCCAAGGCGTCCGACCGCATCAAGGGCAACCTCAAGATCTTCGAGCAGATCGCGGCGAACGACCACGAGATCAGCGAGCTGCGCAAGCGCCAGAAGCGCTGCAAGCCCGACGGCGAGAAGTACCTGGAGATCGAGCGCGAGATCGACCGCCTGGTCGCGAAGATCGCCAAGGACATCCGCACCGTCGACTTCAGCGTGCAGACGCGCAACCGGCTGGTCGATTTCCTCAAGGACATCGACAAGCAGTTCTCGCGCTTCGAGCAGGACATCAAGCGCGCCCAGACCGCTCTCAAGCGCGAGACCAGCGAGGAGCTCAAGGAGCTGCACCGCCGCCGCATCGAGAAGTACCGCGGCAACCTGCGCGAGCTGGAGGAGCGCTACGGCACCACCCACGCCGAGATCGCGGCGACGATCGAGAAGATCCGCCAGGGCGAGGCGACCTGCGAGCGCGCCAAGGAGGAGCTGATCGTCGCCAACCTCCGCCTCGTGGTCTCGATCGCCAAGAAGTACACCAACCGCGGCCTGCAGTTCCTCGACCTGATCCAGGAAGGGAACATCGGCCTGATGAAGGCGGTCGAGAAGTTCGAGTACCGCCGCGGCTACAAGTTCTCGACCTATGCCACCTGGTGGATCCGGCAGGCGATCACCCGGGCGATCGCCGACCAGGCGCGGACGATCCGCATCCCGGTCCACATGATCGAGACGATCAACAAGCTGACCCGGACCAGCCGCTCGCTCGTCCAGGAGCTGGGCCGCGAGCCCACCGCCGAGGAGATCGGCGAGCGGATGGACCTGCCGGCTTCGAAGGTCCGCAAGATCATGAAGATCGCCCAGGAGCCGATCTCTCTGGAGACGCCGATCGGCGAGGAAGAGGATTCGCACCTGGGGGATTTCATCGAGGACAAGAACGCCGTGTCCCCGATCGACTCGGTGATCTTCGCGAACCTCAAGGACCAGACCCGCAAGGTCCTGAAGACGCTGACCCCGCGCGAGGAGCTGGTCCTCAAGATGCGCTTCGGGGTGGGGGACGGCTCCGAGCACACCCTCGAAGAGGTGGGCCGGTCGTTCAACGTCACCCGCGAGCGGATCCGGCAGATCGAGTCGAAGGCGCTGCGCAAGCTCCGTCACCCGAGCCGGGCGACCAAGCTCAAGCCGTTCCTCGACAGCTCCCCGTAGCCTCGAATCTCAAGCAGGCGGCCGGCCCGGACCTCCCGGGCCCGGCCGTCTGTCTGTTGACACGCGCCCCCGCAGTGCCTATGATTCTGCGCTCCGGGGCCCGGCCCCGCCCGCAGTTCCTTGCACTCCTGGGTAGCTCAGCGGTAGAGCGATCGGCTGTTAACCGATTGGTCGGGGGTTCAAATCCCTCCCCAGGAGCCATTCTCCTTCCTGTTTCGAGAATTCCTCTTTCAAACGACCGTCGCCGCCAGCGCGGCGAGGAACGCTCTCAGGTCCCTGGGACCCTCGCTGGCCGAGCGGTGTACGCGCAGCATGTCGAGGCTGTCGTAGTTGTGCGTGACGGCGTTCCTGAACCCGGCGGCCCGAACCAGCCGGAGCGCCAGCTCGCGCTCCAGATGGCCGCCTTCGGCGAGGCGGAGGAAGGCATCCCCGTAGCTCGCCGGAGTGCCGAGATGGAAGTGAATGCAGGCAGACATCGCGAGATCGATGACAACCTGAACGGCCTGGAGCAGGTGGAGGATCACGGCATCGGAGCTGTCGGTCGCGGGCCTGAGATCCTCGGGGTCCGCCGGCAGCTTCTGCCGCACCCGGGCGAGGTGCCGCTCGACCACCGCGGCCCTCTCCGCCAGGATCTCTCGATCCAGCCGGCTCACGGGCTCAATCTCTCCAACA
>DATAHG010000798.1:0-1530 GCA_036263295.1 Thermoanaerobaculia bacterium
GCAGCTCGTCGCCGATACCGACGCGGTGCGGGTCCCCGGGCAGGTCTACCCGTTCACCCTGCTCGAAGGGGTGGTGGACGAGCCGCTGCTCCTCACCCGCGACGCGGCCGACCGGATCTCCTGCCTGTCGAACGTCTGCACCCACCGCGGCACCCTGGTCTGCGAGCACGCCGGGGTCGAGAGCGCCCTGCGCTGCCGCTACCACGGCCGGCGTTTCGCGCTCGACGGCCGGTTCCTCTCGATGCCGGAGTTCCAGGAGGCCGAGGGGTTCCCCTCCCCCTCCGACAGCCTGCCGAAGGTGCCGTTCGCGCAGTGGGGAAAGCTCCTCTTCGCCTCCCTCGACCCGGCCCATGACTTCGCCGAGCTGACCGCCGAGATGGACGCCCGGATCGGCTGGCTGCCGATCGAGCAGGCGGTGCTCGACCCGGGGCGCTCACGCGACTACCTGGTGCGGGCCAACTGGGCGCTGTACTGCGACAATTATCTGGAGGGGTTCCATATCCCCTACGTCCATGCCGCCCTGTCGGACGCCCTGGACTACGGCGACTACCGCACCGAGATCTTCCCCCTGTCCAATCTCCAGGTGGGGATCGCGAGCGGCGGCGAGGACATCTTCGATCTCCCCCCCTCCTCGCCGGACTACGGCCAGAAGATCGCGGCCTACTACTTCTGGCTGTTCCCCAACACCATGCTCAACTTCTATCCCTGGGGGATCTCGGTCAACATCGTCCGGCCCCTGGCGCCGGACCGCACCCGGGTCTCTTTCCTGAGCTATGTGTGGGATCCCACCCGCCTCGACCGCGGCGCCGGCGCCGGGCTCGACCGGGTGGAGCGGGAGGACGAGGCGGTGGTGGAGAGCGTGCAGCGCGGGGTGCGGTCGCGGCTCTACCGGCGGGGGCGCTACTCCCCCACCCGGGAGCAGGGGGTGCATCACTTCCACCGGTTGCTGGCGGGGTTTCTCGGTTAACCGCCGTGGCCGTCCCCGATCCCGTTCTCCCTCCGGAGGTCCCGCCGCAGGAGGCCCGGCTCGTCCGCGGCCTCGGCGCCTGGGACGGCGCCCTGCTCACCCTCGGCTCGGTCGTCGGCACCGGCATCTTCCTCACCACGTCCGACATGGCGCGGGCCCTCCCTCACCCCGGGCTGTTGCTGCTGGTCTGGGCGGTGGGCGGTCTTCTGACTCTGGCCGGCGCCCTCACCTACGCCGAGCTGGGCGTGCTCTTCCCGCGGGCAGGCGGCCTCTATCACTACGTCAAGGAAGCCTACGGTCCGCTCTGGGGCTTCCTGTACGGCTGGACCGCCTTCCTGGTGATCATGTCGGGCGGCATCGCCGCCCTGGCGGTCGCCTTCGGCGAGTACCTCGGGAGCTTCTTCCCCTTCTTCTCGACCCGCCACATCCTCGTCTCGCTCCCCGTGGGCGGCTGGACCTGGACGGTGAGCGGGGGCCAGGTGGCCGGGGCGCTGGCGATCGTCGCCCTGACCGCGATCAACCACGCCGGCCTGCGGGAGGGAGCGTGGGTGCAGGGATTCCTG
>DATAHG010000799.1:0-4170 GCA_036263295.1 Thermoanaerobaculia bacterium
CTCCTCCTCGTAGGGGCGCGGCGGCCACTCCCCGGCTTCGAGCGCCTTGTCGCGGCTCACGACGCGGCGCCAGTGCTCCTTCTGGACGTGGTTGGCGATGCCGCGGGCGTAGCGGAAGGCGTCGGTCACCGGCACCCCCTCGGCGGCCTTGTGCGCCATCCGGTTGAGTGTCTCGTCGGCCAGCTCCTCGGGCTCTTCGTTGCCCCAGAAGCCGAACAGGCGGACGAGCTGGCGCCGGAGCTCCTCGTAGCGCTCCCCGGCCCGCTCGCGGTCCGGATCGAGGAGCCGGAGCAGGGCCTCCAGCTCCTCGGGCGTGAGGTCGCTCACCTCCACTCCCCCTGGAGGGAGAAGCCGGCCCAGAAGTAGGGGGCGCTGGAGCGCTCATTTTTCAGCATCTCGATCTGCGCCTCTCGCAGGGCCATGGCCGGGCTGTTCCCGTCTACCAGCATGGACCGGTAAAAGCGGCCCATGAGTCGGGCCGTGACCTTGTCGTCGATGCTCCACAGGCTGGCCAGGACTCGCCGCGAGCCGGCGTCCAGGAAAGCCCGGGTGAATCCGATCAGTCCTTCGCCGCGGATCTCCCGGCCCAGGGCGGTATCGCAGGCCGAGAGCACCACACAGTCCGCGTTGAGCCGGAGATTGTAGATGTCCGCCAGGCTCAGCCGCCCTTCGATCTGACGGCCCTGCGCATCGTACTGCGAGAAAATCAGGCTGGAGCGCTCGGGATGGACACTGTCGATCACGCCGTGGGTGGCGAAGTGGAGGAAGCGGTACTGGTCGAGCGGGGCGCGCCGCACTCGCTCGACCGAGGCCTCGAAACCGTGGGCCGAGAAAGCCTGCGCCGGGGGCACGAGAGGGAGGATGCTCTCGGCCTCGTCCTGTGAGGCGAGCAGGCGCGGGTAGTGGGGTCCGGCCGCCTGGCGCAGGACGGCCTGGCGGCCCGGGAAGAAGCGCTCCAGGGGGCCGGGCCGCCCGAAGCGCTCGTCGGCGCGCTCGAAGACCGGGTCGTAAAACACCGCGAGGGTGCGCGCCGCGGGCTCGCGCCGCGCGAATTCCTGCCGCAGGGAGGCCAGCACCGAGGCGGACGGCAGATGGACAACCGCGTGCTCCTCGACCATCCGCGCGCCGGTGTCGGGCGCCGGCAGTGCGGCGATGGGGATGTATTGCAGGGCGCCGTCGCTCACCACCAGCACCGTGCGAGCCCCCCGCAGGCGGCCGGCCACGGGGGCCAGGATCAATTCGGAGAGCCGGGCGCCGAGGGCGTCGGCCTGCCGGTCGGCCGCTTTCCAGTCGGCCAAGCCGGCCTCCGGCCGGAGGATGCGGGCCCGCAGCTTCTCCGAGTAGGCCGCCGCGACCTCCTCGATCTTCTGACGGGGGGGCAGGGGGTGGATCTCCAAGGAGTCCTGGGTGACGGCCCAGAGATAGCTCCGAGTCTCACCGAGGGCGTATTCGAGCAGGACGGCCCCGGGGGCGAGCACCTCGGACTGGATCTGCGCCAGCGAACGGCTCGGGGCGGCCTGGCTGGGGCCGCCCGCCGCGTCCAGCAGGTCGAGAAGGCTGCGCGCCCGGCCCAGCTCGTTGACCCGCAGGGACTCCGCGTCGTACCCCCGGCCGGGCTGGAGGCGATCCAGCTCCACCAGCGTCTCGACGCACAGGTCGTAGGGGTTGCGGCGCGAGGCCAGCAGCAGGGCGCGCAGGGTCTCGTCCCGGGTCCCGGTCCGTAGCGACTCGACGAGGCCGACCGCCTCGCGGCAGTGGCCGAGCGCCGCCGGCAGGTCGCCGCCGGCCTGGGCGACCCGGCCGAGACCGACGGTCAGGCTGGCCTGGCGGGAGCGCAGGTGGTGGCTCGCGCTGATGGCGCGGGCGCGCTGCAGGTCCTGGCGGGCGAGGTCGAGGTCGCCCAGCTTGAGCCGGGCGAGACCGTGGGCTTCCAGGATGGCGGCCTGGGTATCCGGCTCGGCGGCGAGCGGGATGGCGCGCTCGCTCAGCTCCAGGGCCTGTCCGGGATCGCCCATCTCGATCTCCAGGAAGGCCATGTTGTTGAGGGCCTTGGCCTGGTCCGACGGTTTCAGCTTGCCGGTGTCGAGCGCCTGCTGGTAGAGGATGAAGGCGCGCCGGAAGTCCCGGCTCTTGTGGAGGACCAGCGCCAGGTTGTTGAGAGTTGCGGCGACTTTATCGAGATCTTCGAAGTGGCGGCTGATCGCCAGGGCCCCTTCGTAGTGGGCGATCGACTGCTCCCAGTCGCCGAGGTCGTTGAACAGGCCGCCGAGCTGGTTGTGCAGGGCCGCTTCGATCGTCTGGCGATATTTGACCTGACGGCGGGCCCCCGCGAGCTCTCGAAGGCCCGCTTCGCAGCTCCGGATGGCCTCGTCATAGCGCCCCTGGCGGCGGTAGGCGAATCCCAGATCGAGGAGGAGTTTCGCGGTCTCGCCGGCATCGTCCAGCTCGCGGCTGAGAGCCAGGGAGTGCCGCAGATCCCGGAGAGCGCTCTCGGTCTCTCCCAGGTCGGCGAGAAGGGCTCCCCGGTTGTGCAGGCCATAGACCTGGAGAGGGCGGTCGCCGATGCGCCGGGCGACGGCGAGGCTGGCGTCGAAGGCGCGCCGCGCCTCCTCCAGGCGTCTCGCCTGGCTCAGGGCCCGGCCGAGATCGTTGAACGCGCGGCCCTGCTCGATCGGAACCCCGGCCTGGCCCCAGGCCGCGGCCGACTCGCGCAGCCGGGCGGCGGCGTTCTCCGTATCGTCGAGGGCCCAATACGCCGTGCCGAGCAGGTACAACTCCTGAGCCTCCCGGCCGCGGTCCCCGAGGTCCCGCCAGAGGCGCAGAGCCGGGCCGCGCAGGGCGATCTGCTGGCTGGGGTTCAGGACCGCCACCTGCTGGTCGAGCCGCAGGGCCTCCTCGCGCTTTGAATCGTCCGGGCTGCCCGGGGCGAGCCGGAGGATGTCGAGCCGGTACCGGCCGCCGACGGAGGAGACCGGTCGGACGGTGACGAGGTGGTCTCCGGCAGTCCGGGCGACCCAGGCCAGCTCCTCGGGGAAGCGGCCGCCGTTCAGGCCGTCCATGGTGAGCGATGTTCCGGTGGGATCGCTCAGCTCGACCGCGAGGTCCAGACCGTCCTCGTCGCCCCCCTGGTCCACCCGGACGCGAAGGGCGTCACCCGCGGCGAGCCGCGCCCGGTAGACGTGGGCCTCCCGGAGGTCGATGGGCCGGGTAAGGGACAGCCCGGGTGTCAGCTCCCGGGGGCCGCCCAGGTCGACGATCCGGCCGGCTGCCATTCCGGCCGCCAGCCCCAGGACGAGCGGCAAGCCGGACCAGAGGAGGGCAAGGGACCCACGTCTCGGCCGTGGGCCGGGGAGGTTGGTAAAGCTCATCCTTGTTGGATTTCGGCCTGACTCGTGACCTTCCAGATACCGCTTCGCCGGCACCCGCCGGTCTCTCGTGAGATACGCTCTGCGCTTATTCTATCGTTTCGATGGCGCAGCCTTCCACCGCCCCTCCGGACGCCGGTGTTTCGAGCCGCCGCGTGCTGCACTGCGACATGGACTGCTTCTATGCCGCCGTGCACATGCGCGACGACCCCGCCCTGCGCGGCAAGCCGGTGATCATCGGCGGCCGCCCCGAGGGGCGCGGGGTGGTGGCGGCGGCGAGCTACGAGGTGCGGCGCTACGGGGTCCACTCGGCCATGCCCTCCTCGCGGGCGGTGCGGCTCTGCCCCGAGGCGATCTTCATCCCCCCCGATTTCCGGCGCTACAGCCGCGAGTCCGAGAAGATCTTCGCCATCTACCGCGAGATCACCCCCCTGGTCCAGGCGGTCTCGATCGATGAGGCCTATCTCGACGTCACCGAATGCCTGGGGGAGGGGGGGAGCGCCACCGCCGTCGCCCGCGAGATCCGCCGCCGGGTGCGCGAGGAGCGCGGCCTCACCGTCAGCGTCGGGGTGGGCCCTAGCCGCCTGATCGCCAAGATCGCCTCCGACTTCCACAAGCCCGACGGCCTCACCGTGGTGCCCCCGCACAAGGTCCAGGCCTTCCTCGATCCGCTGCCGGTGCGCCGGCTCCACGGCGTGGGCCCCGCGACCGAGAGGGTCCTCAACGAGATGAAGGTGCAGACCGTGGCCGACCTGCGCGGGGTGCCGGTGGAGGATCTGGTCGGCCGCTTCGGCAAGCACGGCCG
>DATAHG010000800.1:0-6268 GCA_036263295.1 Thermoanaerobaculia bacterium
CGGCCGTGTACCAGGCCGCTGCTGCGCCCGCGGGCGCCGGACTGGAGCATCAGGACCAGCCGGCCGCCCCGCATCGGGATGGTGTCTTCCGACAGCTCGTCGCGGTGCCCCTCGACGAACTCCCCGAGGTCGCGGTAGAGCTGGTCGCGCACCCGCCGGATCTGCTGGCGCAACGACGCGAGACGGGGGCTGGCGTCCTCCCGCACCTCGCCGCGGCGGTCGAGCGCCTTATCGATGCGGCGCAGGAGGGGCGACAGGTCGCCCAGCTCACGGACCAGGGCGCTCAGCCCCGGGCAGGGGGGATCCGCCTCGCGGATCCGCACCTCGGCGGCCCGGGTGGCCCGGATCAGGTCGCCCAGCCGCACCAGGTCGATCCCTTCGACCGGCGGCCGGCCGGTGGTCAGGCGGGCCAGCAGCTCGCCCAGAGGGACGTCGAAGTCCGGCACCAGCGAGCCGGCCCCTCCTCCGCTGAGCCGCGCCACCTCCTCGAAGAGGATGCGCTGGTGGCGAAGCGACTCTTCGTCGCGAAAGGGGGCCAGCGAGAGCACCCGCTCCCGCCCGAGGTCGCTGGCCGCGAGCTGCGCCACCACGGCGAGCAGGTTCGGCAGCTCCAGCGCCTGAGCGGTCGCGGCGGAGAGGATCGTCGGGGAAGAGGGGGGAGTGCCGTTCACAACCCCGCGATCTTACTACCGCGACCCCCTTGCACGCGGCGCTCCCCGCCACCGATCCGGGCCACAGGCCGGGGGCGCAGAGCGCTCTCGACGTAGGCCTGGAGCTGGACGAGCGACTCCGCCCGCGGCTCGTCCTGCCCGCACTGCTGTTGAAACATGACCAGAGCGGCGGCCTCGCCGGTGCCGGTCCCCCGGGCTCGCAGGAGCGGCCCGATCTCGGCCGTCAGCTCGCGCAGCTCCGCGAGCCGCCCGGCACGGAGGTAGAGCAGGCTCAGCTCCATCCAGGCGAGAGACGCCTCGATACCGAGATTCGCTTCGAGACAGGCCCGCTCGCCCTCCCGGAACGCCGCTTCCGCCTCGTCCAGCCGGCCGGAGAGGAGCGCCGCCCGCCCCTCGTGCCGCCAGAGCCGGGCGAGGGCCCCCCGGTCCTCCGCCTCGACCCAGTGCGACCGCAGGAGCCGCGCCGTCTTCCGGGCCTCCTCTCCCCGCCCCGCTTCGAGCTGCAAAGGCAGGAGATCCCCCAGCGCGGCCGCCAGCTCCTCGCGGTCCTCTGCCCGGTCGAGGAGGTCGGCCCCTTCGATCAGCAGCCCGATGGCCGGCCCGACCTGTCCGGCGGCGCGCGCGAGCCCCGCCTTGTCGATCAGCGCCCGCGCCTGGCGGGCGGCGTCGTGCAGCGTGACGTAGACCCCGAGCGCCTGGTCGAGAAGGCGCTCGGCCTCCTGGGCCTGTCCCATCTCGGCCAGCAGAGCGGCCTGGAGCCACAGGACGTCGGCCCCGTCCCGCAGGTCGCCCAACCCCTGGTCGACCAGATGCTCCGCCATGGTGAGCGCGCTCGCCGCGCCTTCCCGGTCGCCGGCCCGGCGGCGCGCGTCGCCGTACCAGGACCAGGCGCGGATCCGCGCCCCGTGGACGGCCGGCGTGCCGTGGCGCCGGGGGTCGAGCTGCTCGGCGACCGCCACCGCCAGCTCGCCGCGCTCGATCCCTCGCGACGGGCTGAGGCGCGCCGCCGCGCGGCTCTCCTCGGTCAGGCGGTCGCAGAGCCCGGGGGTGAGAAAACGCTCTTCCGAGCGCACCCGCAACAGCCGCCGGGCTGGCGGGGTCGCCTCCAGCTCGGCGTGGAGCCGGGCCGCGGTCGCGGCCATCTCGGCCGGATCCTCCTCCGCGAGAGCGAGCTCCACCGGGGGCTCCGGGCTCTCCAGGGCGAGCCGGCGGGGACCGGCGATCTCTTCGAGCGAGGCGGCCTCGGATTCCTCTCCGAGGGACCAGAGATGACGTGTCACTTCGAGGCAACGTGGACAACCACGGATCAAATGTCGCACGATGTAGCGGCGCTCCTCCGGATCGACACGGCTCAACATGAACCGTTCGAGGAGCTCGGGATCGGGGTGCTCCACCTCGGAGTGCTCTCGAAACATGCTCTCTCCCTGGATGCCGGCCCCGCTCCCTCCCGGAGAGCCGCCCCGGCGAGAGCGAATGGAAACCGGATCGCTCTTTCGAATGACGGGTCGAAACGACACCGCGAAGGCAAGATTTGAGGTGTAGGACGATTACATCTTGCCGTCTCCGACAACTCTACCGGGCAACTTATCGCAATGTCAAGCAAAATCACCTGCGCAAAGGGAACCCGCAAAATCACCTAAGTCGTTGAAGCACATAAGTTTGCACTTGCCTTGAGGCGTCAGAGAAGGTACATTTCCGCGCATGTCCATCTTCCACGGCCTCGGTAGAGCCATACGTTGGCTTCGTGACAGGCAGGGTAAGCGGCAGTACCAGGTGGCGGACGCCGCCGGAATCACCAAGGCGATGCTGTCCGCCTACGAGACCGGCAAGCAGAAGCCCTCTCTGGAGACCCTGGAAAAGATCCTTACCGCTCTCGACTGCGACCTCAACGACCTCCACAACGCTCTGCAAATCGTCAATGAGCGTCCGGAGGCGATCCGTCGTCCCGGCGGCAATCGCGAGTCCGGCGGCTGGCAGGCTTTCCGCCGCGACTCCGAGCCGCACGAAGGCGGCGACCCTAGCTCCAGCGTCTATCGCGTCCTCGGCGTGAACCGGCCGTTGCCGGCTCTCGAAGAGCAGGCGCTGAGCGAGATGCTGGAAGGGTTCCACAAGCTCGTCCGCTATTTCCACGAAGCGGTCTCGCGCACGCGGGAAGACGACGAGCCTGAAGAGACCCCGGGCGCCGGGTAAAACCCGGCCGCTCTGGTCCTCTTGCCTCTCCTCCGCTCCGGAACCGCCCGCGGCTGTGCATGCATCTTGCACAGCCCCAGGGCGGCTGCGGGATCTCCGCAGTCAGTGATCCGGAAGGCGGAAGAGAGCCGTGTTTTCCAGCGCCAGACCCCACAACTCGACGGCCTTTCCCGCCTGGCTGATCCGAGGATCTGCCGGGAGGTGACCCTGTGTCGGACGGAGAGCTCGAGCGGAGAATCGGACGCCTGCAGAAGGGCGACCATCTCTGCATGATTCATGAGACCGCCGCCCAACAGGCGGCGGCCCTGATTCCTTTCATCAAGGGCGGGATCCGCGCCGGCGAGCGCTGCCTGCTCATTACCAGCGCCGCGACCTGCCGCCGGCTGGAACGGGCGCTCGCCTCGGCGGGCGTCGACATCGACGACGCGACCGAGCGCGGCGCCCTCGTCTTTCTTACCGAGAGCAACGACTGGATTTTCGAGCCGGGGTTGCACCCGGGCGAAACTCTCGACCTGCTGCGCCGCGCCGAGCAGCAGGCTCTGGATGACGGCTTCTCCGGCCTGCGGGTGAGCTGGGACATGGCCTGGCTGATCCAGGAGGACCGCGACCCGGCCCGCCTGACCGCGCTCGAAGCGCTGCTCAACCGGTTCCTGCGCGGCAGCCGCACCGCGCTGCTGTGCCAGTACCCGCGGGAGCGCACCCCGGCCGAGCTGATCGACGGCGTGCTGCGCACCCACCCGCTGGCCGTGCTGCGCGATCAGCTCTGCCACAACGGCTACTACGAGCCCCCCGGTCTCGTGCTCGGCGACCGCTCGGCGGGCGAGCGGGTGGACTGGATGATCGCCAAGCTCCTGCAGGCCCGCTCCAGCGAGCAGAAGCTGGAGGAGGTGACGCGCCGGCTGGCCCAGAAGGGCGCCGCCCTCGAACGCGCCGACCGCGCCAAGGAGGACCTGCTCGCCATGCTCGCCCACGAGCTGCGCAACCCGTTGGGCACGATCAGCAACGCCCTCCAGGTGCTCCGGCTCAAGGGGAGCGGCGACGACACCGGGAAGCGCGCCATCGAAGCCGCCGAGCGGCAGGTCCACCACCAGGCTCTCCTGATCGACGATCTCCTGGAGGCCTCCCGCGTCACCCGCGGCGAGATCGAGCTCAACTGCGAGGAGCTCGACCTCGGCCAGGTCGTCCGCGAGACGGTCGAAGGCTACCGGGAGACCCTCGCCGGCGCCGGCCTCACCCTGGATGTCGCGGTGCCGGACGAGCCGGTGGCGGTGCGCGGCGACCGCCTCCGCCTCTCCCAGGCCCTCTCGAACCTGCTTCAGAACGCCGCCAAGTTCACCGCGCCCGGCGGCCGGATCGGCGTCGAGCTGCGCGCCGAGGCCAAACGGGCGGAGGTCGTGGTGCGCGACAACGGGATCGGGATCAGCCCCGAGGTCCTGCCGCACATCTTCGACATCTTCACCCAGGCCGACCACAGCCTCGACCGCGCCCAGGGCGGCCTGGGGGTCGGCCTCGCGGTGGTGAAGGGGCTGATCGAGATGCACGGTGGCGAGGTGGATGCCCGCAGCGCCGGCAGCGGGGAGGGGGCGGAGCTGCGCCTGCGCCTCCCGCTGATCGAGGGGCTGCCGGCCGGATGGTCCGCGGCCGGCTCCCCGCTTCAGGCGGAACAGCCTGCCCACGACGAGATGCGGCGGATCCTGCTGGTCGAGGACAACCCCGATCACGCCGCCACGATGCGCGACTTCCTGGAGCTGTCAGGGCACGAGGTGGCGCTCGCCAGCTCCGGGGCGGACGGCGTGGCCGCGGCGCGGCGGTTCCATCCCGAGGTGGTGCTCTGCGACCTCGGCCTGCCCGGCATGAACGGCTTCGAGGTGGCCGCCGAGCTGCGCCGCGACCCCTCGACCGCCTCGGCCAAGCTGATCGCCGTCACCGGCTACGGCGCCGAGGAGGACCGCCGCCGCTCCCGCGAGGCGGGGTTCGACCTCCACCTCACCAAACCGGTCGATCCAGGCCAGCTCCGGCGCCTCCTGCAGTCCGGCGACGCTCCCGGAACGGCTCAGACCGGCAGCAGGGCGTAGCGCAGCACGAACAGGGCGGCGAGCACGTACATCAGCCAATGGACCTCGCGGGCTCGCCGCGCCCCCAGCTTCACCAGGGTATAGATCACGATCCCCGCGGCCAGGCCGTGGGAGATGTTGAAGGTGAGCGGCATCAGGATGGCCGTGAAGAAGGCCGGCGCCGCCTCGGTCGGATCGTTCCAGGCGATCTCGCGCACCGCGCTGGCCATCAGGACCCCCACCAGGATCAGGGCCGGCGACGTGACGGGATTGACGCCCCCTTCGCCGGCCTGCCCCACCAGAGCCACCAACGGCGTGAAGAAGAGCGACAGCAGCAGCAGGACTCCGGTCGTGAGGCTCGCGAGGCCGGTCCGCGCCCCCACCCCAACCCCGGCGCCGCTCTCGATGTAGGAGGTCACCGGCGAGGTGCCCGCGAGCGCGCCACCGACCATCCCCAGGGCGTCGGCGGTCAGGGCCCGCTCGATCCGCGGCAGCTTTCCGTCGCGCAGCATCCCGGCCTGGTGAGCGATCCCCATCAGCGTCCCGAGCGTGTCGAACAGGGCGAAGAAGAGGATCACCAGCATCAGCGGCAGGTATTCGACCCGCAGGGCGCCGAGGATGTCGATCTGGAAGCCGGGCAGGGCGAGCGCCGGAGCGCGCAGGATTTCTGTCGGAGGCGCCACGACTCCGGTCACCAGGGCCGCTCCCAGCGTCGCGATCAGCCCCCAGAAAATCGAGGTCCGCACTCCCATCGCCATGAGGATCAGCGAAACGGCGAGGCCGAACAGGGTCAGCAGGGCCGGGGTCGCGGTCAGATCCCCCAGAGCCACCATGGTGTTGGGGTCCGACCTCACCAGCCCGCCGTGCTGGAGCCCGATAAAGGCGATGAAGAAACCGATCCCCACCACCCCGGCGAGCTGGATCACGGTCGGGACGGCCGCGACCAGGACTCGGCGGGCGCCGGTCGCGGTCAGCAGCACGAAAATGATCCCCGCCCAGAAGACCAGGCCGAGCGCCCGCTGCCAGGGCACGCCCGCCCCCAGGCAGATGTTGTACGCGAAGAAGGCGTTCATCCCCATGCCGGGCGCCAGGGCGATCGGGTAGTTGGCGAGGAGCGCCATCAGCAGCGTGGCGAAGCCGGCGCTCACGGCGGTCGCCACGATCGCCCCTTCGAGCGGCATCCCGGCGGCCTGCAGGAAGACGGGATTGACCGCCAGGATGTAGGCCATGGTCAGGAAGGTCGTCACCCCGCCGAGGATCTCCCGGCTGGGCGTCGAGCCCGCGGCACGGACGTGGAAGAGGCGTTCGAGCATGTGGGGGTAGTTTACCGGACCGGGTGGGCTCCTGTGGTAA
>DATAHG010000801.1:0-8837 GCA_036263295.1 Thermoanaerobaculia bacterium
CCCGGGCGGCCCCTGGCCCGAGCCGGCCGGCCGCGCCATCGAGCTGCCCGAGCCGATGGCCGTGCCGCCCTGGAACGAGCCGTCGGACTTCGACGCCCCCCTGATCGGCGAGCGCGAGGGTCTGAAGCTCCTGGAGAGCCTCGGCCGCGAGCTGGCCTCGGAGCTGCCCGGGGCGCGGCTGCTGCGCGCCGTGCTGGAAGACGGCTCCAGCGAGGGGGAGCTCGCCAACAGCCGCGGCCTGCGCGCCCGCTTCCGCAACCGCATCGCGACGCTCTACCTGGAGGCGGCCGGCCCGGGCCGGCCGGCGGCGACGGCCCATCTCTATCTCGCCGCCCGCGAGGCCCGGCAGCTCAGCCCGCCGGCCCTGGCCCGGCGCCTGGCCGACCGCCTCGCCGTGCAGGCGAACGGCGCCGCCCCGGAACGCGACGAGGGGGAGATGCTCCTGGCGCCGCCGGTGGCCGCGCGCCTCCTCGCCGGGCTCCTCCCCTTCCTGGTCGGACCCCGGGAGGGGCCGCTGCCCAGCCCTCTGCGGGACCGCCGCGGCCGCCTCGGCGGGGACCTCCTCACCCTGATCGACAACGGCCGGCTGCCGGGCGGCGCCTTCGAGTCGCCGGTAGACGGCGAGGGGGTGCCGACCCGCGAGGTGGTGCTGGTCGAGGGGGGACACTTCCGCCAACCGCTCCTCGCCTGGTGGCAGGACGGGTCGGCGCCGGGGGTGCCGTCAGGGTGCAGCCGGCGCGCCGGCTGGCGCGACATCCCGCGCCCCGGCCCGACCCATCTCTATCTGCGCCCGGATCCCCGGGTGCCGGTGGCCGCCCTGCTCGGCGCCATCCGCAGCGGCTATTACCTGATCGACGTCACCGGCTCCGGCCGCTTCGATTACGCCGCCGACCGCTTCGCCCTGCCGGTGTGCGGCTTCGCGGTCCACAACGGCCGCGCCAGCGCGCCGGTCGCCCGGGCCTGGCTGTGCGGCAGCCTGGCCGCCTTCCTGCACGGACTGGCCGGGGCCGGCCGCGACCTCGCCTTCCACCCTCTCGACGGCATGATCGGATCGCCGACCCTGCTGGTCTCCGGCCTGGAGCTGCGCAGCCAGCCGGGCTAGAGCACCTTGCTTTCCGGACCCTTTTAACCGCGCATGGAGCGGCGCACGGAGCGGGCATGCAGATCGACAACGACTACTTGGTGAAGACCCTGGCCGACCTGGTCCGGATCAACTCCATCAACCCCTTTTTCAACGAGGGGGAGACCGACGAGAGCGCCATCGCCGCCCACCTCGCCGCCGAGCTCGGACGGCTCGGCCTGACGGTGACGACCCGCGAGCCCGAGCCCCGCCGCGTGAGCGTGGTCGGCACCCTGCCCGGCACCGGCGGCGGGCGCTCGCTGATCCTCTACGGACACATGGACACCGTCAATGTGGAGGGGATGGAAGACCCCTTCTCGGCCGAGGTCCGCGACGGCCGCATGTACGGGCGCGGCACCTACGACATGAAGGGGGGGCTCGCCGCCTGCATCGCCGCGGTCCAGGCGATCGCCGCCTCCGGCGTCCGCCTGGCCGGCGACGTCTCGGTGGTGGGCATCGCCGACGAGGAGGTCGCGAGCCTCGGCCTCTACGACCTCCTGCGCGTCTTCCGGGCCGACGCCGCCGTGGTCACCGAGGCCACGGCGCTCGACGTCTGCGTGGCCCACAAGGGCTTCTGCTGGTTCGAGGTCGAGACCTTCGGCCGCGCCGCCCACGGCAGCCGGTTCGACGAGGGGATCGACGCCAACCTGCGCATGGGGCGCTTTCTCGGCCACCTCGACCGGCTGGAGCGGGAGCTGCGCGAGGGCCCCGGCCATCCGCTGACCGGCCCGCCGTCCCTGCACGCCGCCACCCTGCACGGCGGCACCGGCCCCAGCACCTACGCCGACTACTGCCGGCTGGAGGTGGAGCGCCGCACCGTGCCCGGCGAGACCACGCAGTCGAGCCTCGCCCAGATGCAGGCCATCCTCGACCGGCTGGAAGCCGAGGACCCGGCCTTCCAGGGCACCGTCCGCACCCTCCTCGCCCGCCCCGCCTTCGAGGTCTCCCCCGACGCCGCCATCGTCCGCACGGTGACGGCGGCGGCGGAGGGGGTCCTCGGCCGCCGTCCCGCCACGATGGGCCACACCTTCTGGATGGACGCCTCCCTCTTCGCCGCGGCCGGCATCGAGACCGTGGTCATCGGCCCCGAGGGGGCCGGCGCCCACGCCCACGAGGAGTGGGTGGACCTCGCCTCGGTCGAGCGGCTCGCGGCCATCCTCGCCCGCACGGCGATCGAGTACTGCGGGCGGGCCGAGTAGGCCCGGCCCGTAACGCACAACCTCTCGCCTCCGCCTGCGTATCTATAGGCGCTCCCCCCTGTCTCCCCCCAGGGGGGGCGCCACACCAGAGTGATAGGATTTCCCAAACTCATTCCGAAGAGAGAGGCACAGCCTCCATGTTCAGCTCGCTCAAACCCAGCTCTGCGCCGCGCTTCCGCGTGCAGTCTCCGTTCCTCCAGAAGATCCGGTCCCGCTTCGGCAAGATCGGCGGACGGGCCCTGCTCCTGCTGGTCCCGCTCATCTTCCTGCGGGCCTGCGCCTTCACCTACGTGCCGCCCGACCAGATCGGCCTGCGCCAGATCGAGCTCGGCCCCGCCAAGGGGCTCGGCAAGGAGCCCGTGCATCCGGGCTACCGGCGGGAGATCAGCGGCTACGAGAAGATCCGCACCTTCCCGCGCGACATCCAGGTGGTCGAGTTCACCAACAACCCGGCCGAGACCGCGTCCGATCACCGCCGGGTGAACGCCGTCAAGGTCCCGACCGTGGACGGCTACCCGGTAGACGTGGACATCACCGTGCTCTACCGCCTCGCCGACCCCTACAAGGTCGCCTCGAAGTTCGGCTTCAGCAACGCCTACGAGGAGGCGGTGGTCATCCGTTTCACCGATCCGCTGGTCAAGCAGTTCCTCGGCGAGCTGCTGGCCGAGGAGTTCTACGGCGAGCCGCGGCTCAAGACGGTGCAGGAGCTGCGGCGGGCGCTCGCCCAGCGCTTCGAGGCCAACGGCCTCGCCCTGGCCGACGTGCTGATCCGCCAGTACGACTACCCCGAGACCTTCCAGTCGCTCACCGAGCAGAAGAAGATCCAGGACCAGGCGGTGCTCGCCAACCGCGAGCTGACCAAGCAGGCCGAGGTCCAGACGCGCCTCAACCAGGTGCTCTCCGAAGGGCAGAACCTGATCAACGTGCGGGCCGCCGAGTTCCAGGCCCAGATCACCGGCATCAACGCCCAGCGCGAGCTCTACGAGCGCCAGAAGCGCGCCGAGGCCGACCTCCTGGTGCGCAGCGCCGAGGCCAAGGGCACCGAGCTGATCAACAGCGCCACCGAGGGTCCGGGCTCGGCCAAGCTCCTGCGCCTGCGCCGCGGCCTCGCCATCCTGGAGGGCATCAAGGGGCCGATCTACATCAACGGCGACCCCACGGACCTCGGCAAGCTGGGGAGCGGCAACTAGCCGCTCCGCGAGGAGATCGCCATGCATCAGAACCTGAAAAATACCCTGAAGACCGCCGCCCTCGTGCTCGCCGCCGCCGGTCTCGGCGCCTGCACCCCGCACAGCACCGGCCCGACCGAGGTCGGGGTGAAGCTCAACAAGATCACCAAATCGCTGGAGCTGAGCCGCCCCGGCGCGACCTACTTTTTCACTCCGATCATCAACGATTGGAAGACCTACGACATCGCGTACCAGAACCTGATCATGACCGCCGAGTCGAGCTCCGGCGACCGCTCCGGCAAGGACGACCTGCGCTTCAAGACCCGCGACGGCAACGACATCGAGACCGACGTCACGGTGCGCTGGCGGATCAATCCCGACAAGGTCGGCTACATCTGGAGCTACGTCGCCCCCAGCACCGACGAGGTCAAGAACCGGCTCGTCCGGCCCCAGGCGCGGGCCTACGTGCGCGACGTCCTCAACCGCCTCGATTCCGAGGAGTACTACAACCCGCGCCTGCGTTTCGCGGCGGCGAGCGACGCCACCAAGCTCCTGGCGCGCCACCTGGAGCCCTACGGCGTCATCATCGAGCAGGTGCTGATCGGCGACTTCTCCTTCAAGCCCGAGTACCAGCGCCTGATCAACGCCCGCAAGGAGGCCGAGAAGCAGGCCGAGAAGCTGGAAGCCGAGATCCTCGCCACCCAGGAGGCGAACCAGGCCAACCTGCAGGCCAAGGTGGCCGAGTTCACCCAGCAGCTCACCCAGGCCGAGGGGCAGTTCGAAAAGGCCAAGCGCGACGCCGACGCCTATCTCGGGCGGCGCCAGCAGGAGGCGCAGGCAATCCTCGCCGAGAGAAGCGCCCTGGCCGAGGGTCTCCGCAAGGAACGCGCGGCCCTCAACAGCAGCGCCGGGGACGCCTACGTCGATCTTCAGCTCATCGAGGCGCTGCAAAAGAAAGAGATCCGCCAGATCCCCAAGCTGCCCAACGGCAACGTCATCATCGACGGCAACCGGCTCCTGGAGCAGCTCGGGGTGATCCGCTACCAGCAACAGGCGGCGGAGACCCCCGAGGGAAACAACTAGGGCGGGATCGAAAGGACACGGTATGGAAATCCTGAATCTCGCCGGTCCGGCCTACGACTTCGGCGCCGTCACCTTCGCGGTGCTCCAGGAATGCGAGCACAAGCGGCGCGGGCTCGTGGCGGACCAGGCCGATCTCAAGCTGATGGCGATCGCGCGCGAAAAGCTCGCCGAGGTCGAGGAGGGCTACCGGGAAGCCGGGGGCACCTCGGTGTACTGGAAGACGCTGCAAAAGGAGGTGCTGGAGACGGCGTTGCCGCAATACGTGGAAAGCGCCCTGGAGCAGAACCGCCTGGAGCGCAACAGTTACGACGTCTGGCGCAAAGGCGATCCCGCCGCCCGGGCCCTTTTCAGCCTCGGCGGCTTGGTCGTGGGCGCCTTGATCGTGGCGGCGCCGTTCATCCCGATCGTCGAGGACGCGTTCGCCTTCTTCCTGGCGCTCTCCTGTTTCTTCTACCCCGAGCTCAAGCGGCTCTATTTCGAATACCGCCACACCCGCCTTCTCAACCGGCTGGTGGTGCAGGCCGAGAAATATCAGCACGATCCGCGGATCCATATCTCCAGCGCCCGGGTGGATGAAGAGCTGCGGGCCGCCATGGAGCTGCCGGCCATCGAGCCGCTCGGCCCGCGGCGGGTCGAGGCCGGGACCGAGACCGGGATCGAGCCCCCCATCGAGCCCCAGATCGAGCGCCAGATCGGGACGACCGAGGAGGGGCCGCCGCCGGCCCACCCCGAGGCTCACGGCAAACACCGGGGACGGCACCGGGGCTGATCCGGGATTACCTTCCCGCCCGCGACTCGATTACACTTGTCCGACTCGCACAGTAGAGTTGGATCGCGGCCGCGCCTGGCCAGCTCGCCAGGCGCCTGGGGAAGGTGGTAGAGGATGGATTCGAGACGCTCGGGCACCGCCGAGCTGGACGAGGAGGTCTTCCAGCCCGGGCTGGAGGACACGGTCCGGGATCTGGAGGTCCGGCTGGCCGACGCCGAGCGCGAGCGCGAGGCGTTGCGCGTCGAGGTCGAAAGCTGGCGTTGGGACGCCACAACGGCCCGCCGCGAGCTGACGCAGCTCCAGTCCTCCCGTCTCTGGCGCCTGGCCAACCTCTACTGGGGCCTGCGCCGTAAGCTCGGCCTGATGCGCCCGGCCGCCTCCCCCGAGGCACCGCCGCAGCCTCCCGGCAGCGCCGCGTCGGCGACGCCGGCGACCCTGCAGCCGGCCGGAGCCGCCCGGCTGGCGGCGCCCAACCTTCCGCCCGGATTTCCCGCCGTCCCGGCCGGCCATCACGACGTGGTCGTCTTCTCCATCATCGACTGGGACTTCCGCTTCCAGCGGCCGCAGCAGCTCGCCGTCCAGCTCGGCCGCGCCGGCCACCGCGTCTTCTATCTCTCGACCACCCGCTTCCTGCCGATGGACGGCCCGCCCTGGACCCTGGCCTGGAAGGCGAAGAACGTGGCGGAGATCGCCCTGCGGGCCCGCCGCCCGCTCGACCTGTACAGCGGCGAGCTCAACCAGGCCGACCTCGCCACCCTGGAAGAGTCCCTCTCCGACCTGCTGGAGCGGCTCGCCCTGGGAGACGTGGTCGCGCACGTCCAGATCCCCTTCTGGGCCCCTCTGGTCCTGCGCCTGCGCGAGCGCTTCGGCTGGCGGGTGGTCTACGACTGCATGGACGAATGGGAGAACTTCCCGGGCATCGGCCGGGCGGTCCTCGATCAGGAAGAGACTCTCGTGCGGTCGGCCGACCTGACCCTGGCGACCGCCCACCGGCTCCACGAAAAGCTCGCCCCCCGGGCCGCCCGGCTCGCCCTGGTGCCGAACGGCGTCGATCTGGAGCACTACCAGCGCCACTTCGCGGACAGCGCGATCCTCGGCGAGGTGGCGCGCCCGGTGATCGGCTACTACGGCGCCCTCGCCTCCTGGGTAGACGTCGAGCTGCTGGAGAAGACCGCCCGCCGGTTCCCCGCGGCGACGCTCGTCCTGGCCGGCGGCGTCTTCGACCTCGACCTGTCGCGCGTCGAGCGCCTGCCGAACGTGCGGCTGCTCGGCCAGCGCCCCTACGCCGAGATGCCGCTCCTGCTCTGGCAGTTCGACGCCTGCATCATCCCCTTCAAAGTCAACGAGATCACCGAGGCGACCAACCCGGTCAAGCTCTACGAGTACCTGTCGGGCGGCAAGCCGGTGGTCTCGCCGCGGCTCAGCGAGCTGGTCCCCTTCGCGGACCTCTGCTACCTGGCCGACGGCCACGACAGCTTCCTGGCCGCCCTGGAGCGCGCCCTGGCCGAGCCCGCCGACGATCCGCGGCGCGACGCGCGGCGGGCGGCGGCCCGGCGCAACGACTGGAAAGAGCGTCATCTCGCCATCCAGGGAGCGCTGGAGGAGACGGTCCCGCTGGTCTCGATCGTGGTGGTCACCTACGGCGGTCTCCCCCTCACCCGGCGCTGTCTCGAATCGCTCCTCGAAGGGGAGACCTGGCCGCGCTTCGAGGTGCTGGTGGTCGACAACGCCTCGCCGGACGGCACGCGCGAGTACCTCCGTTCGCTCGACGATCCGCGGCTGCGGGTCTTCCTCCAGGAGACGAACCTCGGCTTCCCCACCGCCAACAACGTCGCCCTGGCCGAGGCCCGCGGGGACGTCGTCATCCTCCTCAACAACGACACCGTGGTGCCGCCGGGGATGATCGGACGGCTGGTCCGGCCACTGCTGCGCGATCCCCGGATCGGCCTGATCTGCTCGACTACCAACTTCTGCGGCAACGAGGCCCGGGTCGAGCCGGACTACGAAGACCTGCGGGACCTGCCGCGCTTCGCGGCAGGACGGCAACGCCGCCACGCCGGCCACCTGCTCGACCTGCGGGTCGCGGCCATGTACTGCGTCGCCGCCCGGCGCGCGGTGATCGAGGAGATCGGGCCGCTCGACGAGGCCTTCGGCATCGGGATGTTCGAGGACGACGACTACTCGCTGCGGGTCAGCCGGGCGGGCTACCGCGTGGTCTGCGCCGAGGACGCCTACGTCCACCACGTCGGCCAGGGCTCCTTCCAGACCCTCTCGAAACAGGAGTACGAGGTGCTCTGGCAGAAGAACCAGACCTATTACGAACGCAAATGGGGCCAGCGCTGGAAACCCCATACCCTCCGGGCCGGCGTGACGCCCGTGATGTCGAAAGCGGGGCTCGGATGAAAAGCATCCTGCGCGGGCTCTTCCAGGGGGGCGACTACAAGACCCTGGCTGAAGCCGAAAGCCGCAAGTGGGGCAACCATTTGAAAGTCGAGGCGAGCGGCGAGATGAACGCCTGGCTCGACCATCCGCAAGTGGCGGCCCACTACCGCAAGCGCGCCGAGATCGACGGCATCGACTGGGCCCACTGGGTCTCGACCGTCCTCGGCGGTCCCGCCGCCCGCAGCCTCGACCTCGGCTGCGGCGCCGCGGCCCGCAGCATGGCGATCTGGGACGCCGGCGCCAGCGCCTACCTCGAAGGGGTGGACCTCAGCACCGAACGGGTGGCGGAGGGGGAGCGCAAACGCAAGAAGCTGGGCGTCCCCGGCCGCTTCTGGGCCGAGGACGTGAACGCGGTCGAGCTCGAGGCCAACCGCTACGACCTGATCTTCTCGGCCCACAGCTTCCACCACTTCCTGGAGTTGGAGCACGTGATGGAACAGGTCGCCCAGGCCCTCACGCCGCGCGGTCTATTCATCCTGGAAGAGTTCATCGGCCCCACCCAGTTCCAGTGGACCGATCTGCAAATCGAGCTGACCGCCGGCCTCCTCACGATGATGCCGGAGAACCTGCGGCACTTCCGCTGGGGAGCCCTCAAGCACGCCGAGGGGAGGCCGACCGTCGAAGAGGTGGTGGCAGTCTCGCCGTTCGAATCGATCCGCTCCGCCGAGATCCTGCCGCTCTTCGGTAAATTCTTCGACATCGTCCTGATCCGCAACCTGGGTGGGACGATCCAGCACCTCCTCTACAACGGCATCGCCCACAACTTCTGGCCCGTCACCCCGGAATCCCGCCAAGCCATGGAAGGGGTCTTCCGGGTCGAGGACGCCCTGATCGACTCCGGGCTCCTGCCGAGCGACTTCGCCCTGCTGGTCGGCTCCCGCCGGCCGGGATGACCGGGTAAGCTTCTGAATCGCACGGTAACCTTCTGAACGGCGCGGCAACCTTCTGAATCGCGCGGTAACCTTCTGAACGGCACGGCAAGCTTCTGAATCCCGCGGCAACCTTCTGAACGGCGCGGCAAGCTTCTGAATCCCGCGGTAACCTTCTGAACGGCG
>DATAHG010000802.1:0-7413 GCA_036263295.1 Thermoanaerobaculia bacterium
TACTTGGCCTGATCGTCGCGGAGCTCGGTCAGCTTGGCGTTGAGGGTGGTGAGCTGGAGGCGCGCCACCTTCTCGTCCAGGTGCTTCGGCAGGGTGTAGACGCCCACCTCGTACTCCCCCTTCTTCGTCCACAGCTCGATCTGCGCGAGGCACTGGTTGGCGAAGGAAGAGCTCATCACGTAACTCGGGTGGCCGGTGCCGCAGCCGAGGTTCACGAGGCGCCCCTTGGCCAGCAGGATGATGCGCTTGTCGTCGGGGAAGATCACATGGTCCACCTGCGGCTTGATCTCTTCCCAGGGGTACTGCTCCAGGCTCGCCACGTCGATCTCGCTGTCGAAGTGGCCGATGTTGCAGACGATCGCGTTGTGCTTCATCCGCGCCATGTGGTCGTGCGTGATCACATGGAAGTTGCCCGTCGCGGTCACGAAGATGTCCGCCTTGTCGCAGGCATCGTCCATCGTCACCACGCGATAGCCTTCCATCGCCGCCTGGAGGGCGCAGATCGGATCGATTTCGGTGATCCACACCTGGGCGCTCAGGGCGCGCAGGGCCTGGGCGCTGCCCTTGCCCACGTCGCCGTAGCCGCAGACCACGGCGATCTTGCCGGCCACCATCACGTCGGTGGCGCGCTTGATGGCGTCGACCAGCGATTCGCGGCAGCCGTAAAGGTTGTCGAACTTGCTCTTGGTGACGCTGTCGTTGACGTTGATGGCGGGGAACTTGAGGTCGCCCTTCTTGGCCATCTCGTAGAGCCGGTGCACGCCCGTGGTGGTCTCCTCGGTGACGCCCTGGATGGCTTCGAGCTGCTGCTTGTACCAGCCGGGCTGGGCGGCGTTGCGCTTCTTGATGGCGGCGAAGAGCACCCGCTCTTCCTCGCTGGTGGGGTTGCTCAGCACGGAGGGATCGTCCTCCGCCTTGGCTCCCAGGTGGACGAGCAGGGTGGCGTCGCCGCCGTCGTCCAGGATCATGTTGGGCGCGCCCTCGGCGAACTCGAAGATGCGGTGAGTGAAATCCCAGTACTCGGTGAGGCTCTCGCCCTTGTAGGCGAAGACCGGGAGACCCACCTGGGCGATCGCCGCGGCGGCGTGGTCCTGCGTGGAAAAGATGTTGCAGCTCGCCCAGCGCACGTCGGCGCCGAGGGCCTGAAGGGTCTCGATCAGCACCGCGGTCTGGATGGTCATGTGCAGGGAGCCGGCGATCCGCGCGCCCTTCAAGGGCTGGCTCGCGGCGAACTCCTTACGGATGGCCATCAGGGCGGGCATCTCGCCTTCGGCGATCCGGATCTCTTTCCGGCCCCATTCGGCGAGCGAAATGTCTGCGACGTGGAAATCGGTCTGGCGGGTGCGAGTGGCCTGGTCAAAGGCCTGCGTCGGGGTTGCTACGGTCATGGCTGACCTCCTCGGATAACCCGGGGGCACGGGATCATCTCACCGCAGTCCCCGGAAAGGGTTGAGGTGAGCGCCGTTTCCTGTCTCCCGTGTTATGCCGGGCGTCCGAGCCTGGGAGGGATCTCCTGCAACGCTCCTCGGACGAACGCTATTTTAACCCGTCCCGTTTGCCGCGGGAAGGGGGTATGGCTGACTTTCCCGCCTTACTTCCACATCCGGGGATCGAAGGCGAAAGGCTCGACGGGGACGATCCGGATCCGGCCGAAGTCCGGGTGGGCCGGGTTCAGGAGGACGTTCCGCTCGGCCGGGATGATGCACGACGGGACCAGGAGCACCGCGCCCTCCCCGGAGCGGACCCAGGCGGTTCCGATGTCCTTCAAGGCCTCGGGAGCCGGGTAGGAGCGCCAATCCCCGCGTAGAGCCGAGGCGTCGATCTCCTGGAGGCCGAGGCCGGGCGGGATCTCCGCCGCCGCCATCACGAGCCCACGCGGAGCCAGGCTGGGATCGAGATGGACAAAGTATTCGAGCGCCGAAAGGGAGAGCGTCTCCGAGGCATAGACGAGGGGAGTGCCGGGATGGTTCCAGCGGCCGCCGAACAGACGGGCTCCTTCTCCATCGAAAGGCCGGCCGGCGAAGCGAGCGGAGGTGATGCGCCAGGCCGTCAGGCCGGACGGCTCCGCCGCCCTCCAGGGGGGAAACGGCATCAACTGTAGAGGCCGTACTCGATGCGGCCCAGGACCTCTTCCACCTGGCGGGTGCCGAGATCGGTATCCAGCAGCTCCAGGGGGATCTGACCGCCCAGGGCGCGGTTCGGGGCATGCAGCCAGAGCGTCGCCTTGTTCTGGTCGCCGAGCGTCTCGACCGCCTGGGCGGCGATCCGGACCAGCCGGAAGAGGCGGTCCGACTCGGCCGGGCGAAGCCGGCGCTCGACCCGGCGCCGCGCCATCGTCCGGGGCGGCAGGTCCAGGGCCGAGGAGATCTCCTCCCGACTCAGCCCAAAGCGCCGCATGACCGCTTCGAGGGAGGCAAAGGGCAGACCCTCGCGAATCCAGGCCTTGAGCTCTTCCGGCGTCCGCACCGCGCTCCGCGACTCTCTCCCGCCCAGGGCTTCGACGATCTCGGCTGTTCCAGACATGCCCGCCCTCCTATGAACTGCGGATGGCCTTGCGCCATCTGGCACGAAGTATAGCGCCAATTGGCTGACTGCGCCAGTCGAGCGGAGCGCGCCGGACGAACTCCTCCCCATGCAGCTTCTTCTATTTCAATCCAGAGAGGTAAAAACGACGATCGGTCTGGTAAACTGAAACTTAATATGACACGCCTTCGATGGGCGGCCCTCGCCACGAGCGCTCTCCTGCTGGGCCTGACAGCCGGCCATGAGCGTTCGTCGTTTACCCCCCGGATCTCCCCACGTTTCGCGCCGCTCCCGGCTCCCGCCCACGGTGACGAGGAGGGCCGGGAGATTGGCGAACGCGAATACCTGGCCCATTGGCTGGAGAGCCGCCATCGCACGGCGCCGGGCGTCGATTGGCGGGCGATCGAAGAGAAGAACCTCCTGGCCAACCTGGCGCTCGCCGCGTCGCGACCCGGGCCGCGGCCGGTCTGGCGGGAGCGCGGGCCCTTCAATGTGACGGGGTCCACGGTCGCCACGATCGTGGCGACGGACGGCAAGACCCTGATGCTGGCCACCAGCCAGGGCGGCGTGTTCTCCGGCGTGCCGGGGACCCTGGTCTGGAAGCGCCTGGCCGACGGCCTGGGCGGCTACGTCCGCGGCTTCACGGTGAGCGCCCGCCCCGAAGTCTGGGCCGCGGCGGTGGTCTCGCGCGAAAACGGCGCCCAGGTCTACGCCAGCCGCAACCGCGGGGTGGCCTGGGCCCCGGCCCGGGGGCTGCCTCCCCTCTCCAGCGTCTACGAGATGCTCCAGGACGGCGACCGCCGCACCGTCTACCTGCTGGCCCGGCTCGGGGAAGACGCCGGTTTCGCGCCGATCCTGGCCCGCTCGCGCGACGGCGGACTGAGCTTCGCGGTCGTGCTCACCGGCGACGGCTCTGAACGGCCGGGGATCTGGACGAGCCGCACGGCCCGCGGCCCGCTCTACCTGCTGTTTCATGGCCGCCTGGAGATCTCGACCGACCAGGGGAGCACCTTCGAGCCGGTGAGCGTGCTGGACGAGACGGTCCGCTACGCGATCCTGCGCGGCTCGGAGGCGGGCGGCCCGACTCTCTATGCCGCGGTGGGCACGAGCGGTGCCCCGCAGAACCTCTATGCTTCGGAGGATGGCGGCCAGACCTGGGAGAGGCGCTTCCGCTTCGAGGATCCCGCCACCATCGCATCCCTCTTCGGCGGCGCCCTCGCCGCTTCGATCCAGGATCCCAACCTCGTGCTCTTCGGCGGCGTCGAGGCATGGCGTTCGACCGACGGGGGGCGCTCCTTCGAACGGCCCAGTTCCTGGCGGGATTACTACGGCCGGCCGGCCGACCGCCTCCACGCCGATATCAACGGCCTCCACTTCTCCCTCTACCGCGGCCAGGAAGTCCTGTTCCTGAGCACCGACGGCGGCACCTACCAGTCCCTGGACGGCGGCTCCACGGTGCAAAACCTGACCGCGGTCGGCCTGCCGATCGGGCAGTTCTACTCCACCTGGAGCAGCGACTCCGATCCGAACCTGTATCTCGCCGGGTCGCAGGACCAGGGGCTGCAGCTTTCGCTGCCGCCGGGACGGGGTGCCCGCCCCGGCTCCCCGCTCTTCCACGACCAGTTGATCAGCGGCGACTATGGCAACCTGACCGCGGCGTCCCACGACATGTCGGACGTCTTCGCGATCTATCCGACGTTCCCTCCCAACCCGGGGGGTGTCGTCCTCTTCGGGCCGGGTGGCGACGGGTTGATCCTGGTCTACGGAGACCAGCCAACCATGACGAGGTCCGGGTTCTATGCGGCCGCGGTGGCTGATCCCGACGATCCGTCCAGCCTCTATGTCGCCGGAGACTCCATCTGGAAGCTGCGGCATCGTGGCGACGGGACCTTCGCCCAGGAACGCCTGCCGCAAAGCTTTTCTGTCGGCGGCTCCGATTACCTGATCTCGCTCGCGATCGCGCCCTCCGATCACGATATCTGGTACGCCGGGACGTTCCTCGGACGGCTCTGGTACTCGCGCGACCACGGCCGCACCTGGACCGAATCGGAGACCACCCGCACCGCGCTCCCCTTCACCTCGAACAGCGCCCTGCTGGTGGCAACCGACGATCCGTTCACCTGCTATGCCGGGGGGAGCGGTTACGGCAGCCCGCCGGTGCTGGTGACCCGGGACGGCGGCGCGACCTGGGAGCCGCTCGATCGCGGGCTACCTTCGACCCTGGTGTGGTCCCTGGCCTTCGACAATCCGACGCGCCAGAGGCTCTACGCCGCCACCGAGGCGGGGCCCTACGCCTACGATCCCGCGGCAAAGATCTGGCGGAGCCTGCTCGGCGGCGGCGCGCCGGTCGCGCGGTATTACAGCGTCGAAGGGGTTCCCGCGGCAGGAGTCGTGCGCTTCGGAACCTATTCGCGCGGGATCTGGGACTACGTGGCGCCGGCGCGCTGATTTCCGTCCCACTCGGAGAGCTTCGTCTCCTCCGGAACATCGGTATCGCTCTCGAAGTGGAGTTGGTAGCCGTCCGGATCCGTCAGAGAGGTCACCCACATCGCGTTCCCGACAAAAGGCTCTCCCGCCTGGATTCCCCGCGCGGTGACCTCGCGGTAGATCGCGAGGGCGTCCTTGCAGATGAAACAGACCGAGACGCCCTCCCCCACCTTTCCTGTCGGCTTCCTCGATTCGTGCCACTCCTGCAACATCAGGGCGGCCTTTCCGTGCTCGAGACAACACCAACGCAGCTTGCCGTCGTCGATCCAGTGCCGGGTCATCGTGAAGCCGAGGCCATCGACATACCAACGCAGGGATTGCTCCATGCTGGAGACGAAGAAAAAGGGCACCGCCTGCTCGACGTTGGGCTCGGTTGTCATATCCAGCAGCCTTCAGTGTGAGGAGACGTGGTCATAGCTGATCGCCCGCGTGATCTTCCACTTGCCATCCTGATTCTGCCAGAGCATCACGAACTTCGCCACGCCGCTCTGGCCCTCGACGCACTTCTCATATTTCCTGGTATCGCAGAAGCGGTGCTCGCCGATCTCCACCGCGCCGTAGCCTTTGAGGGGGTAGACCTCCAGAGTCCCGGGAACGAGATCCCGGCGCACCTTGCCGCAGATGTTCTGCTTGACCGCATCGACCATGGCCTGCCGCCCCCGGCTGAGGCCGGTCTGGTCGTGGTAGAACTCCAGGTCCTCGGTAAAGAACGGGCCCAGCTTCTCCAGGTCGCAACGGTTGTAGGCGTCGAACATCTCGGCGTCCAACGTCGAGATCGTGCGGAACAACGCCTCCGACTCCTCCTTGCTCGGCCGGGGCTGGGCCTCGATCCGGGTCACGCAGAGCGGGAGCAGGAGCAGCAGGAGGACGAGGGTAAAAGGCTTTCTCACAGGGGATCTCCTTTCCAGATCCCCCAGCCCTACGAGCGCTGTCTCGGAAGGTTTCTGTGCGCCTCGGGTGGCGGCATCGAAAGTTGCCCTCCCGGATCGGAGGCAAAGGAGAGCTGGCCCGCCTCGGTTTCGGCGATCGAAAGCTGGCCGGCCGAGGCGGCGGGGAGACGCGACTGGATCTCCGCGATGGCTTGGCGCGTGGCCCTCAGCAGATTGATGGAAAGGGAGCCCTCCCGCGCTTCCTTGAGCGGCAGCACGGCGGCGGCCGTGCCGACGCGGCCCAGAGCCCGCGCGGCGGCCGCCTGGAGGTTGGCCGCCGGACGCTCGAGGGCGCGGATCAGGGCAGGCTCGGCGGCCGGGTTGCCGGCGGCGCCGAGGGCCTCCGCCGCGGCGATGGCCAGATCGCCGCTTTCGCGGTCCAGCACCTCCACCAGGGCCTCCACCGCCTCGGCCGTCCCACTGGCGGCGAGCGCCGTCAGGCAGGACCGGGCGGTCTCCAGATGCCGGCGGCGCAGGGCGGCCAGCAACAGATCCCGCGCCTGCTGGACCGTCAGCTCTCCACTCAGGCGCGCGATGGCCTGGGCACTGATCCCATCGTCCTCCGTCTCCTCGGCCAGCTCCAGCAGGGTATTCCGCGCTTCCGAGCCGAGCTCCAGGGCCGCTCCCAGCCGCACCCGGGGGCTCGGGTCGAGGCAGGCCTGGCGTAGCGCTTCCCGGCTGTCCGCAGCCTCGGGCGACTCGTGGACCAGCAGCAGCAGATTGTGCAGGCGCACTCCGGGCTCGGGGTCCTGCCTGGCGTTTTCCGCCAGTTTCTGCCGGATGTCCCCCAGCCCTGCGAACCGGTGGCCGAGGTCCAACATCTGCGGCAGGAGCCTCACCAGCTCGGTCTCCTTGATCTCTGCTTCGACCTCGCCATATTGGAGTCGCAAACTCCGGGAGCCATTGTCGATGGCGAGCATCAGACGCCGGGCCTCGGCGTCGAGCAGTGCGCTGACCACGCGGTCCGGCCCTTGCACAGAGAAGGCGTCGTCGAGCTCCGGCGCTCCCAGCGCGATCTCGGGCGTCCACTTTAAAACCGGGCTCTCAGGGCGGATCGATATGTCGAAACCGGCGAGGCCTGGGATGGCTATCCGCAGGCGGAATCTGCCGTTTTTCCGACTCGTTTTCCTCCACGTAATCCGCACCACCCCGTCGCCGGCGTGGAGCTCCTCGTCGAGCAGAAACCCGATGGTAGAAACCTTTTCGACGGTCAGGCCGTACGATTCCATTTCGCTGATCCGGTGGCGCAGGCTGATGTTCGTCTCGTACACCGCCTTGGCCATGCCGCCCGCCGCCACGGCCAACAGGATTCCCAATTCCCACATGACCTTCTCCTCCGAGGACCAGCCGGGCCGATTTCTTACGCTTTGACTCTCACGTCCGGCCTTGACGATCCATGCAAGTCTGGATTGGGGGCAAGGGAAAGCCGGCCAGCCTCGGTCTGGGCAAGCGAAAGCTGGCCCGCCTCGACTTC
>DATAHG010000803.1:0-17791 GCA_036263295.1 Thermoanaerobaculia bacterium
ACGATCCCTCCTTCCCGCGCCACAGAATAAGGAGGGACCACGACGATCCCTTCTTCCCGCGCCACAGAATAAGGAGGGACCACGACGATCCCTCCTTCCCGCGTCACAGATAAGCAGGGACCGCGACGATCCCTCCTTCCCGTGTCACAGACAAGCAGGGACCGCGATGATCCCTCCTTCCCGCGTCACAGATAAGCAGGGACCGCGACAATCCCTCCTTCCCGCGGCATCAGATAAGCAGGGACCACGACGATCCCTCCTTCCCGCGCCACGGATAAGCAGGGACCGCGACGATCCCTCTTCCCTCGTCACAGAATAAGGAGGGACCGCGACGGTCCCTCCTTACAACGTCATCGGATCAAGGCCGCTGTTCGCAACTCGCGGGCCAGCGCGGCCAGGGCGGGGGCGGGGGCAAAGCGTTCGAGGACGGCGGCGCGGGCTCTTCGGCCCATCTCGGCGCAACGCTCGCCGTCGGCGAGGAGGGCGGCAATAGCCTCGGCGGCGGTCTCGATGCAGTTGGGGCCGGTCAGGGGGATCAGCAGGCCGGTCTCGCCGTCGGTCACGAACTCATTGAACGGCGCGCGGGCGGGGGTGACGACGGCGCAGCCGCGGGCCATGGCTTCGGCCACGGTCATTCCGAAAGACTCGCCTTTCGAGGTCGAGACCACCACGCCGCCGGAGTCGCGTACGGCGTCGAGGAATGCCGGGACGCGGGCGTGCGGCAGGCCGCGGAACCACTTGAGCCGGCCGAGGATCCCCGCTTCGGTGCCGCGCTTGCGGAGGTCTTCTCCACCCTCCGCGGCCACCGGCTTGCCGGCGATCCAGAATTCGATGTCCTTTCCAGGATCGCGCTGGACGAGGCGGCCGGCGAGGTCTACGAAGCCGGTCCAGTTCTTGAGATCGTCCATGCGGCCGATCCAGGCCACCGCCGGACGCGGGATGGGCGCCGGGAACGGTGCCGGCTCATCTACGAAGGCAGCGCGCAGCGGGTTGGGGACGACCTGCACCGGCACGCCCTCCCCCAGCCGCTCGCGGACGATCCGGCGCTGGTAGTCGGAGGGCACGAAGACGGCGGCGGGGTGATAGGCGGCGAGGCCGCGCAGGTATTCAATGTTTTCGAGGTAGGGGGAGTGGCACTCCACGACCAGCCGCGGAGCGCCGGCTCCGGCCTCGGTTTTGAGGAGCGGGAAGACCTCTTCGGTGTCGATCGATACCAGGAGGTCGAAGCCGTCGCCGGCCGCGGCCAGGCACTCCTCCACCGCTCCGATGCAGATGCGGTCTTCCCGGCCGGCGAAGACCGAACGGCCGCCGAGGTCGTGGAAGAACCAGGCGTGAGCCTCGATGCCGTGGCGGTCCAGGCTGTCGAGGCGGGCGCGCAGCACGGTCTCGACGCCGCCGAGGGTCAGGTATTTGTAGACGAAAAGGACCTTGAGGGGCTTCATCGGTCCTCCCCGAAGAGAGCCCGCTTCTCGGCGACTCTCTGCTCGCCGTGCGCGACCGATTCGAGCAGGGCGTCCAGCCGCCGCGCCCAGGTGCAGGAGGCGGCGAAGGCCTGCCGGGCTTCAACATCTTCCGCGCTCCGGCTGGAGGCCGCCCGCGCCAGCGCGTCCAAGAATTGCTCCACCCCCTCGGCGCGCAGCACGAAGCGTTCGCCGCCGGACGGGCCGTAGACGCCGGTCACCACCACCGGCAGGCCCATCGCGAGGTATTCGTAGGTCTTGATCGGATCCGCGCCGGCCGCCAGGCGGTCGGGCTTGAAGGGGATGATCGCCACGTCCCAGTTGGCGGCGAAGGCGGCGAGATCGCTCTGCGGCTGCTTGCCGAGCAGCTCGATGTTGCCCGGCAATGTGATCCCTTCAGGGCTGCCGCCATAACCGATCAGATAAAAGCGCCAGGTGGGACGGCGGCGTGCCGCTTCGGCGATCAATTCCCAGTCGAACCAGGCGCCGGCCAGATAGCCGAAATATCCGACGGTGATCTCGCCGCGGGCGAGCGGCCGGGGGTCGCGCACGATCTCGAGCCCGGGCTTGAGGCCATTGCCGATCACGCCGGTGCCTTCTCCGCCCAGCTCGTGGATGCGCGCGGCCAGAAAGTCGTTGATCGCGTACACCGCGTCGGCGGCGTGGATCAGGTGGCGCTCGAAAGGCTCGTCGTACCAGACCGCCTGCCCGACGCGGTGGAACTCCTCCCAGTCGTCGAGCACGTCGTAGACCGTGATCCATCCCGCCGCGTTCGCCGCCGCCAGCACGTCGAAAAAGCCGGGATAGGGAAATTCGAACAGCGCGATCCGCTCGATTCCCGCGAAGGCGGCGGTCAGCATCTCCGGCCGCTCGACCACGACGTCGATCGGGATCTGCACGATCCCGTCGTCGAGGCGGTCTTGCGGCGACCACTCGGTTTTCCACCAGCGCCAGTAGAAGAACACCACCGGGATCTTGCGTTTCGCCAATTCCAGGGCGAGCTGGGTCGGACGCTGCCCTTCGCTTTCGAGCAGCAGGGTGGCCGAGAAGACCGCCACCACCTGCCGGGCTCCCGTGTCGCGCACATGGTCTTCGAAACGGAGCAGGTCGCCGCGCGGATCGGGCGCGGGCATCCCCCCCGGCAGGACGATCTCGCCGGTCTCGGAGGCGGCCGCGGTGTCGGTGCCGGCCGGCGGCGCGCTGGCCGGCTTGCCGAGGAGCTTCTGGACGCCGCGGTAGAAGCCGCGCCGCCGCGAGCCTTCGGGAAAGAGCCGGCGCATCAGGGCCCAGAAGCGCGAGACGATGCGGAAAGCGAGGGTGCCCTCGAGCTCGCCGAGGCGGCGGGCGAGGTCGTTGCGCTCGGCGAGCAGGAGGTCGCGCTGCTCCCGCAGGCGCTGGAACGAGACCCGCAGCCCGTCGCACTCTTCCCCGGCCTTGGAGGCCCGCTCGGCGTTCCCGTCCGCCCGCGCCCTCTGCTCGTCGTGTTCTTTCCGGATCTCCTCGCGTTCTTTCCGCAGCCCGTCGATCCAGACCTGCATCTGGGACAGCTCGGCCCATTGCCGCTCGATCTGGGCGGCTCTTTCGGCCGCGGTCCGCGCGGATTCGTCGGCGGCGAGGATGCGGCGGACCGCGAGATCGAACAGGAAACGGTCCGCCTCGGCGCGGCCGGGGCCGGGATTTCTCAGGATATCGAGGGCGATCTCGGCGCCGCGGCGGGCGAGCGGCCGCATGCGCGCCGCGAAAGCGGGGTCCGGCTTGTGATCGGCCGCGCGTTCGAGGGCCGCGGCCACGGACTCGGCGGTCCAGTCCTCCGGCTCCAGGACCTGCTCGCCGAGGCCGGCGCGGGTCAGGAGGGCACGGGTCTTCGGATCGTAGGCGAGATTGACCACCGGGACGCCGGCCGCGAGGGCGAACAGGGCGGCGTGGAAGCGCATGGCGAGCACCGGCCCGCAGCGCCCCAGGAGCCCGGCCAGCTCGCGCGGCGGCAGCACGGTCTCGACCAGCACGGCGCGGTCCGGATCCGCCAGGGCCGCGGCGATCCGGCGGTGGACCGCGAGATCGTCCTCGTACTTCCCTCCCTCTTCGCTCTGGAAGGGCAGGAAGAGCAGGCGGCCCGAAAAACTTTGCAAAAACCGGTCGAGGCCGCGCGCCACCTCGGCCTCCCAGGCGGCGGGGTCGGGTCCGAAGTCCCAATAGCGCAGGGCCACGCCGCAGAGCGGCTCGCCCGGCCGGATCCCGAGCCCGGCGAGCCGGGCGGCGATCGTCTCCGGCGCGGCGGGCGCCAGACCGAAGGCGGGGTCCGCCACCACCTCGATCCGCGCGGCGGCCGGCTCGGGCAGACCGATCTCGCGCAGGAGGGCGAGGGATTCGTCGTCGCGCACGGTGGCGCGCTGGCTCAGCTCGAAGGCGAGGCGGGCGGCTTGGCGGCCGGCTTCGTCCGGCAGCGGTCCGACTCCCACGGCGTAGAGCAGGACGGGCTTGCCCAGGAGAGACGCCAGGGCCGGATAACCCAGGTAGGTGAAGATGCCGCCGTGCCCGGCCGTGAGGATGGAATCGGGATCGACCTGCCAGTAGCTCTGGAACAGGCCGCCGCCGCCGACGATCACGAGGTCCGCGGCGCGCATCGCCGCGGCGAGGGCCGCGATGTCGCGCTCGGGGACGGTGGTCACGCCGTGCTCGGCGATGGTGCGGGCCGGGTCGCCGGAGACCACCGTGAAGGCGAGGCCCCGATCGAGGCGATCGAGCCCGCGCAAATCGGCCAGCAGGGCGGCGAGGATCGCCTCGTCGCCGGCATTGCCGTGGCCGTAGTAGCCGGCGATCAGGATGGACCGGGCCGGTTCGCTCATCGGGCTTTTGGGGGTTGATCGGGCTCGAACGGCTCCCAGGGCTCGCCGGCCAGGATGGCGGCGATGCGCTCGGCGGCGCGGCCGTCCCCATAGGGGTTCACGGCGCGGGCCATGGCCTCGTAGTCTTCCTCGGAGCGCAGCAGGCGGGCGGCCTCGTCGAAGATCCGCTCGCGGTCCGCCCCGACCAGCCGGGCCACTCCCGCGTCCACCCCCTCCGGCCGTTCGGTCGTCTCGCGCAGCACCAGAACGGGCTTGCCGAAGGTCGGCGCCTCCTCCTGGATCCCGCCGCTGTCGGTGAGGACCAGCCGGCAGCGCTCCAGGCGCCGCACCAGCTCGCGGTAGTCCAGGGGCTCGCAGAGCTCCAGGTTCGGCAGCCCGCCGAGGATTTCGAAGGCCGGCCCGCGCACGTTCGGGTTGCGATGGACGGGATAGACAAAGCTCACCTCGGGGAAGGTCTCGGCGAGGCGGCGCAGGGCGGCGAAGATCTCGCGGATCGGCGCGCCGAAGCTTTCGCGGCGGTGAACGGTGACCAGCACCTCCGGCCGCCCGGGGCTCTCGCGCTCCCCTGGGGCGTGGCCATTCTGGCCGGCCAGGGTGTGCAGCGCGTCGATCACCGTATTGCCCACGACGTGGATTTTCACAGAGTCCGTGCCCTCGGCGAGGAGAGCATCGCGGGAACGGCCGGTGGGGGCGAAGAGGGCGTCGGCGAGCAGGTCGATGATGCGGCGGTTGGCCTCTTCCGGAAAGGGGTGGCGCAGATCCCCCGTCCGCAGGCCGGCCTCGACATGGCCCACCTTCACGCCGCGGTGGAAGGCGGCGAGGCCGGCGGTCATGGCGGTGGTGGTATCCCCCTGGACCAGCAGCCAGTCGGGAGCTTCCGCGGCGAGGACGCGGTCGAGGGCCGAAAGCGCCGCGGCCGCCAGGCCGTTGAGGGTCTGGTCCGGCTGCATGAGCTGGAGGTCGAGGTCGGGGGTGAGGCCGAACAGATCCTGCACCTGGTCGAGCATTTCGCGGTGCTGGCCGGTCGTGCACACCCGCACCGCGAAGGTCTCCGGGCGGCGCCGCAAGGCTTCGATGACCGGGGCCATCTTGATCGCCTCGGGCCGGGTGCCGTACACCACGAGGACTTTGCGGAGCTGGGCGGGAGCCGATCCGTTCGACAGCATGAAGACGAGCCCTCCGGGCGGTGCCGTGGGCGCGGACTATACCGTCCGGGAACTCTCGCGTCCAGCCTGCGCAAGGCCTGGCGATTCTTGCAGGGATGACAGAAGAGAGCTGCACCGGCTTGCAGGAAGGAAAACGCCGGTAGAGAAAAGGGGCGCGAGGTTCCGATTCCCCCGCCGCGCCCCCCCAGACTGGAAACTCTTACGGAAGAGCGGTGCCGTCGCCGTTGCCGTAGGGGCGGCCGGCCACGGAGACCGGGCCGCTGGCCTGCGCCTGCAGCGCTCCGGAACCCAGCGACGAAAGAATGGTCGGGGCGGCGAAAGCGAGCCCCGCGCCCTGGATGGTCCTCTTCAGGAAGACCCTGCGATCCGTGAGATGGTCCATTGTGTTACCTCCTTGTTGTTGACCCAGGGTTTATGCAGCCAATATATTCACGTGCCGAGGCACGCTGCTGCCGAATCGAATGCCGAAACCGGCTGAAAACGCGACTCCTACCGAGGTTAGATCCACGTGACCGACCCCAAAGACTCCACCTTCGTCCTCGAGCCGGGTGTCCAGCTCGCGCCGCTCGGAGACGGCAGCGCGGTGCTGTATTCCAAAGAGCTGGATCAAAGCCTCAGTCTCAATCATACCGCCGCCTTGCTCTGCAGTTTTGCCGACGGTCATCATACGGTGTCAGAAGTGCTGCAAGAGATGAGCCAGGTATTTCCCGATTCCGCCATTCCGGAGCAGGTGCTCGTCGACTGCCTGAACGACCTCCAGGCCCGGCACTTTCTGCGATGGAGCTAGCCGGGACCGGCTGGACCCTCCTCGGAACCTCGTTTCGCTGTCTGGGGATGCCGTCCGGCCCGGGCGCGGAGCTCGCCGCTCTCCTGCGGGGCTTCCCTCGCCTCTCCAGTCCGGCCGGCGAGGCCGTGGATTTCGAGGTCCACGAGGGAGATACCGCTCCCGAGATCACCCTCGGCGGGATACGCCGGGCGCTCGGGACGTCGGACCCGGTCGCCTCGCAGGTCGAGTATCTCCTGGTCAACGAGGCGCTCCAGAGGGCCCGGGAGCACCATGTGCTGCACGCAGGAGGCGTGGTCACCCCCGCCGGGACCTGCTTGGTCGTCGGCGAATCCGGCGCCGGCAAGACGAGCCTGACCCTGTGGCTCTGGTCGAGCGGTTTCCGATTGTTGACCGACGATCTATGTCCGATTCTACAAAGCTCTCTGCGTCCTGAAATTTTTCCACGGTCCCTTCACATGGATGCGGAGTATTCGCCCGTTCTGATGGGGCGGATCCCGCCGCGTCCGTCTTCCTATCCGAAGGACTACTACCCTTTTCCCAACGCTCCTGCGCAGGATGTATCCCCAGCTCCCCCGCCGGTGCCTCCGGTCACCGCGCTGCTCGCGATCCAGCGCGGCCCCCGTCCCGAGGGGGAGATCACGCCTCTCAGCCAGGCCGAAGCCACCCATGTGCTGCTCGGCGCGGTGATCCGCAATCCCGCTTTTCAGTATGGCAAGGCTTTGGAGGACATGATGCGTCTGGCGTCGTCCTGCACCGCCTGGAGGTTGCGGGCTTCGACGCCGGAAGGGGCGGGAGAACGGGCGGTCGAAACGTTGGCTTCCGCCCTCAGGTAGTCTCCTCCTCCAACACCCGCCGTCCCCGCCAGGCCTGGAAGCGTTGCGAGAGGCCGCTGCCAGAGGTCTCAGCGAGCAGGGGAAGGAGCGGGCGGTCGGAGAACAGCCACGTTCGCATGGCCTTCTCCCCTCGCCAGCCCGGCAAGCCGTGCCATCCCTCCCCCATCAACAGATGAAAGAGGAGATCCTGGAGCACCGAGCGCTCGACGGTTCCCGCCTCGAAGAGATCGGAGGGGAAGACCGCGGCGGCCGGGTCGCCGAAGGCTCGCAACGCCCACAGCGGCACGCGGACGGCGCGTTGCGGCCAGCCGCGGGCGTCCGCCTCGAAACGTTCCAGCGTCGCGGGGTTTTCCGGCAGCTCCAGCGCCAGATCGGCGAGCCAGCGCAGCCCATAGTAAAAGGCGTGGCGGCTGAGGTGCAGGCAGCCGAAGAGGAGCCGGTGCTCGGGGGAGAGGATGCGCCAGGAGCGGCCATCCCGCGCGACGGTCTCGCTGCGGTCCCAGAGAGCTTCGAGGAAGCCGTCCGGGGTCGAGCGGTCGATGCTCCAGTGCAGCTCGACGGCGGCACCGTCGCGCTCATAACCGAGGTGAAAGTGGGTCTCCAGGGCGGCGGCGCGGGAGCGCGACGATTCGTCGAGCCCGAAACCGCAGTCGGCGAGGATCTCCTCGGCGCGTTCGAGGTCGGGCCGGCGCAGCAGCAGATCGACGTCGGTCTGGAAGCGCCCGGCGAGCTCCGGGCGCAGCAGGCGCAGGGCGGCGCCCTTGAGGAGGATGAATTCGATGCCCTCGCCGGTGAGGCGGGAGAGGGCGCCGGAGAGCAGGGAGTCGCGCAGGAGATTGCTGACCGCGGAGCTGGCGACCCGCCGGCGCAGGTCCGCGAACCAGCGCTCCTGGGTGGGCCCCAGCCGGGACTGGCCGGGGCCCAGGCGGTTGAAGACGTAGGACTCGACCCCGAGCCCGGAGGCGAGGGCGGTCAAGGCTTCGAGGTCGATCCCTCGCAGCGCCTCGACCGGATCCCCCGCTCCCAGGCAGAGGCCGATCAGCGATCGGGCTTCGGGCCGGATGACGTGTCTCCGCTCAGGGCAGCGTCGGCACGGTCAGGCCGAAGTTGGCGGACAGGAAGACCGCCATCTGAGCCCGGGTCACCGGGTTGCCCGGGCAGTACTGCCCGGCGCTGCAGCCCGCCGTGATGTGACGGTTGACCAGCTCGTTGATCCAGGCCGAGAAAGGATTTGAACAGGACACGTCGTTGAACGACTGGGTCGTGCAGGGCGGCGGGTTGTAGGAGAACCCTTCCTTGGTCTTGAGCAGGAAGACCGACATCTGCTCGCGGGTCACCGGGTTGGTCGGGCAGTAGTTGCCGTTGCCGCAGCCGGCCACGACGCCGCGCACCGACAGCTCGTTGATCCAGGCCGCGAACGGGTTCGAGCAGGGCACGTCGTTGAAGACCGGGGTGGTGCAGGCCGGCGGCGTATAGCCCGCCCCTTCCATGGCGACCAGCAGGAAGACCGCCATGGTCTGGCGCAGGATGCTCTGGTCCGGGCAGTAGTTGCCGGCGCCGCAGCCGCCGGTCACCGCGGCATTTTCGATCGCCTCGATCCAGGACCAGGCCCAGTAGTCGGCCGGCACGTCGACGAAGGTGTGGTAGGCGTAGTCGGCGCAACGCAGGTCGGTGGCGGCGAGGGCCGCGCCGCGCGAGGCGTGGACGCCGAGCTGGCCGAACATGGTCGCGTTGGTGTCGTTGTGGTGATCGAAAGCCAAGCCGTGCCCGAGGTTGTGAGTGACCATCTCCTTGAAGTCAGTGTCGCCGAGGCACTGCGAGCCGTCGTTGACCACCACGAAGAGGCTCTCCGCCGGGCGCCAGTTCTCGCCGTTGTAGGAGCGCGTCTGGGTGGAGTCGTGGAAGACGCCGCCGAGCGCGACGGTGCCGCAGCAGACGCCGCTGCCGTCCGAGCAGGCGGCGAGAGCCGGGATCTGGCCGCAGGGGTCATTGAAAACCACCTCGTTGATGAAGCGGTCGCGAGCGTCGTTGTCGGCGCAGCTCGCGGTGCGGGCGCGGGAGCCGCCATAGTTGAGCTTGATGACCGAATTGGGATCGTTCACCCAGGCCGCGATGCCTTCCTGCACCGCGCTCACGCCGCCGTCGGCGATCCCGATCTGGCCGGGGGTGGTGTGGAAGACGTCGACGGTCGTGCCGCTTTCGAAACCGAACCAGCGCACCGGCAGGTTGCCGGCGTTCGAGCGCAGGTAGGCGCACTCGGCCGGGGCGTTGAGCTCGGCGCCCACGAAGGAGAGCGGGGCGTCCTGGGAAGACGGCGAGGTGGCCGCGGCCTTGAGGGCCGGAGCCTCGACCGCCTTGCGCAGCCAGGGAGCGCCGGCCGCCACGGACTTCAGGTGCTGGAGCAACTCGGTTTCGCGGTACTCCCCGACCGCCTCGACGCCGGGGCGGGAGAGGACCTGCAGCTCGCCAGCCTCCTTGAGGGGGCGCAGGATGCCGGAAGCGTCGGTCTCTCGCAGCAGGCCGTAGGAGAGCATCTTCGGGCGCCAACGGCCGGAAGCCGAGGAGTCGAGGAAGAGCAGATAGCGCCCGCCCGCCTCGAATTTCGGAGCGCCGGACACGACGAGGCCGACGCCGTCTACGGCGGCGCCGATCTCCTCGACCTCGATCTCCCGGCCGACCTTCGCTCCGGCGACCTCGTCGAGGACCTGGAAGCGAGTGACGGTCCAGGGGATCCCACCCTTCATCTCATTGGAAGAGTCCACCGCCTGGGCAAAGACGACGGATTTGCTGGCGCGGGCCAGCTCGCCCAGGTTGGAGGGGGGGGCCACCGTCGAGGCGCTACAGGGGATCGTCAGCGTCGACAGGGCAAAGATGCCGAGGCCGAGGACACGGAGTGCTGGTCTCATTGGGAGTGTGCTCCTTTATACATGTGGGTATTCCAGACCCGCCAGAGGGACAAATGCGATCTGCGCTCGGTTGATCGGTTCTACTCAAAATTCTGTTTACGGCCCGCTCGAAAGCACGGCTGAGCTCGATGCGGATTCAGCAAAATGCGTGCCGATGTCCGGGCATGGCTCTCGCATAGGGGCACCAGCGGAAGCGGAGACTCTGTTCAGAAGGGTCGCTTCACCGCGCACGGCGCTTCTTGCTCAGGAGATCAACATGTTCGAGCGCTCGCCCAAAATCCTTTCTTTTCTATCGTTTTCGTCGCTCCTCCTCGCCCTGCTCGCCGGTCCGGCCGTCCGGCCCGCCGGGGCCGCTACGGTGATCCCGCCGCAGAATCTGGGACAGCTCGCCCGCCTCAGCCAGACGGTCGTCCGCGCCCAGGCGGTCGAGTCCTACACGGAAGAGGGGGATACCCTCCCTTACACGGTTACCCGGTTTCAGCTCCTGGAACAGGTGACGGGGCAGACCGTGGAGGCGGTGTTCGAGGTGCGGGAGCCGGGTGGGGTGACGGAAAAGGCCGGCGGAGTCTCGGCGGTGGTGGCGGGGTCCCCCCGTTTCCAGGCGGGGCACAATTACCTGCTCTTCCTCGACCGGGGCCCCACGGGCCGCTGGCGGTCGAAGGCCCTGGCCTACGGCCTGCTGGAGGAGTCCGCCGACGGCTCGCGGCTGCACCCCCTCCCGGAAGCCGGCCGGATCGAGACCTCGACCCCTGGTAAAAACGTCCATCCGGGTGTCGCCGCTCCCGAGCCGGTCGGGGTCTACGGCAAGGACGCTCTGGTCCGCCACCTCAAGGAGGTCGTGAAGGGCAGCCGGTGGGACCGCAGCCGGGCCGGCTTCGTGGGCGCCCCGCTGACCGCGGGCACCGCGGCCGTGGCGGGGGGCTCGACGGCGCCGGCCGAATGCGAGTTTCTTCCGGATCCGGTGGACGACATCCCCATCCGCTGGTTCGGGTTCGAAAACGGCAGCAAGACGGTCACCATCGTCGCCACCACCCCGGGCCAGACCGGGATCGCGGATGGCGGCGTGGCCGCGGTCCAGCAGAGCACGGCGGCCTGGACCAACCACCCGGATTCGGTGATCCGTCTCCAGTCCGGCGGCACCCGGGCGCGGGCGATCACCTGCTCCGCCAATTTCGACATGGACCAGGGGGCGGTGGTCTTCAACGACCCCTGCGACGACCTGGCGGACCTCTCGGGCTGCGTGGGCACCCTGGCCTTCGGTGGGGCGCTCTACAACAACACCACCACCCAGACTTTCGACGATGGCGAGTGGCACCCGGTGATCTCGACCTTCGCGGTGGTGAACAACGGCGCCCAGTGCGTCGGCGAGACGGCCTTCAAGGAGACCCTCACCCACGAGCTCGGCCACACCCTGGGTTTCGGGCACCATACGCCGTCCAACCCGGCCGACGCCACCATGTCGGCCCTGCTCAAGAACGACGGCCGCGGCGCCTCGATCGCGGTGACCGACAAGAAATGCGCCTCGTACCTCTACCATACGTTCCTCGACGTGCCGTTCAGCAATCCGCTGTGGAGCTCGGTCGAGGCGATCGAGAATGCCGGGGTGACGGGCGGCTGCGGCAGCGGCAACTACTGCCCGAACAACACGGTCACCCGCGACCAGATGGCGGTCTTCCTGCTCACCGCCAAGGAGGGCAGCGGTTACACGCCGCCGGCCTGCACCTCGCCGCTCTTCTCGGACGTCCCCTGCTCCAACTCGTTCGCGGCCTGGATCAACGAGCTGGCCAACCGCGGCGTGACCGGCGGCTGCGGCTCCGGCAAGTACTGCCCGGGCAATCCGGTCACCCGCGAGCAGATGGCGGTCTTCCTGCTCTCCGCCCTCGAAGGGCCGGGCTTCAGCCCGCCGGCCTGCACCACCCAGCGCTTCTCGGATGTCCCCTGCTCCAACCCGTTCGCCTCCTGGATCAACGAGCTGGCCGACCGCGGCGTGACCAGCGGCTGCGGCGGCGGTGCCTATTGCCCGGGCGCCATCGTGACCCGCGGCCAGATGGCCGTATTCCTGAGCGGCACGTTCAGCCTGCCGCGGCCCTGAGCCGGATCAGCCCGGATGCGAGGGGCGGGTCTGCGATAAGATCCGCCCCTCGATGCTCCTCTCCGATACCGCCCCCGAGGGCCTGCGCGTCTTTTACATCGGCGGCTACTGGCGCGGCCCGAACGACGTGGTCTACCAGATGCGTCTGGGGCTCGAAAGCACCGGCGCCAGGGTCTTCGAATACAACACCGACGACCACCCCGAGGCGCTCGACACCGGCGGCGTCCCTTACGACCGCGGCACCTCGGGGCCGGTCTGGCTGCGCTGGGAGGCCCTGCGCGAGCCGATCGAGCGCTTCGCTCCCCATCTGATCGTCTGCAACGCCGGGGGGCTGAGCTTCCGCCCGGAGGTGGCCGCCCGCCTGCGGCGCGAGGTCTGCCTGCTGGGGATCGCGCTCAGCGATCCGGACGTGTTCGAGCCCTCGACCCGGCACATCGCCCCCCTGTTCGACCGCTTCCTCACCAACGCGCCCGAGTGCCTGCCGCGCTACGAGGCCCTGGGGACGCGGCCGGGGCTCCTCGGAGTCGGCACCAACCCCGAGTTTTTCCACCCCGTGCCGCCGCGCCCCGAAATGACGTGCGACGTGTTGATCCTGGGGCGGGCCCACCCCGACCGGATCGAGGCCGTGCGCGAATTGATCGCCCGCTTCGATACGCATGTCTACGGCGAAGGCTGGGAGGAGCACGGCATCGCGAGCCGCGGGTTGATCTATGGCGACGATGTGCTCGCCGCGCTCAGCTCGGCCCGCATCACTCCGGTCTTCAATCGCACCGGCGCCGGGCATCCGCTCGTCAAGGTGGGGATTTTCGACTTCCCCGCCGCCGGGGCGCTGGTCGCGACCAATCGCTTTCCCGCCGTCGCGGACTATTTCGAATTCGACAAGGAGATCGTCGGCTTCGACGAGACCGCGGATCTGGTCGAAAAAATCCGCTATTACCTCGATCACCCCGGCGAGGCCGCCACGATCCGCCAGGCCGGCCGCGAGCGGGTGCTGCGCGAACACACCTGGAAGCGGGTCTGGCTCCGCCTGCTGCGGGATCTGCGCTTCCTCCATTTCCGCGAGGTCACCCTGAATGATGCTCCGCTGCTCTGGCGCTGGCGGGTGGACCCGCGGACCCGCTTCATGTTCCTCCACCCCGAGATCGTGCCCTATCCGGACCACCTGGCCTACATGCGCCGCCACTTTCTGCCGGGCAAAAAGGACCGCTGGTACATCCTCGAAGCCGGCGAGCAACCGGTCGGCACGGTGGCGCTCTACGACTTCACGCCGGACGGACGCTATGCCGAATGGGGACGGCTGGTCCTCGCGCCGCAGCTCCGCGGGCGCGGCTGGGGACACAAGACGCTCGCCCTGCTCAAGGAGCGCGCGAGCGACCTCGGGATCCACCGGGTCTACTCCGAGGTGCTGGAGGAGAATCATCCCGTCGTACACATCCATCGCGCGCTGGGTTTCGTCGAGACCGGCACGCGCGAGTACGGCGGCCGCCGCTTCCTGCAGCTCGAAGCCCGCCTCAACCCGGAGATATCCCCGGAGACCTCCTCGGAGACTTGATGGACGACCCGATCCACCTTTTCGTCCCCACCTTTCGCATTGACGAGTGCCTCGCGGAGATCCGCGAGTGCCTGGAAAAGGGCTGGACCGGCCTCGGTTATAAAACCGTGGCGTTCGAGGACGCCTGGCGCGCCTACACCGGCCTCCCCCATGCTCATTTCCTCAGCTCCGCGAGCGCCGGGCTCCACCTGGCCTGCCGGCTGCTCAAGGAGGCGGAGGGTTGGCACTCCGGGGACGAAGTGATCACCACGCCGCTGACGTTCGTCTCGACCAATCACGCCATCCTTTATGAAGACCTCGTGCCGGTCTTCGCGGACGTGGACGAGACCCTCTGCCTGGATCCGGCCTCGGTGGCGGACCGGATCACCCCGCGCACCCGGGCGGTCTGTTTCGTCGGCCTGGGCGGCAATCCCGGACGCTATGCCGAGGTGCGGGACCTCTGCCGCGAGCGCGGCTTGCGCCTGATCCTGGACGCCGCCCACATGGCGGGAACCTGGATCGCCGACCGGCATGCCGGGCACGACGCCGACGTCACGGTCTTCTCGTTCCAGGCGGTCAAGAACCTGCCGACCGCCGATTCCGGCATGATCTGTTTCGCCGACGAGAAGCTCGACGCGGAGGTCCGCAAGTGGACCTGGATGGGCATCAATAAAGACACCTACACCCGCACGCTGTCGGCCGGAACCTACAAGTGGTATTACGACATCGAGCACGTCGGTTTCAAATATCACGGCAATTCGATCATGGCGGCGTTGGGGCTGGTGGGCCTGCGGTACCTGGAAGAGGACAACGATCACCGCCGGCGGCTCTGCGCCGGGTATGACGAGGCGATCGCTCCGATCAAGAATGTCGAACGCATCACGATGACGCCGGGCACGAAACCCTCGCGGCATCTCTTTCAGGTCCAGGTCGACCGCCGGGACGACGTGATGGTGGCCCTCAACGAGCGCGGGGTCTATCCCGGCGTCCACTACCGCGACAACACGGTCTATCGCATGTATGCCTACGCGGACGGCACCTGTCCGAAGGCGCGGCGGGCGAGCGACCGGCTGATCTCGCTCCCACTCCATTTGAGAATGGACCTGCCGGAGGTGGTCCGGGTGGCGCAGGCTCTGCGCGAGGCTGTCGAGGAGCTGCGTTGACCGTCCGGCGGCTGGACATCGGTTGCGGCCCGAAGCGGCGGCCGGGGTTCATCGGCACGGACCGCTTCCCCCTGCGCGGCGTGAGCGTGGTCGCCAATCTCGACGCGGCCGGGCTCCCCTTCGCGGATGACAGCTTCGATCTGATCTTCGCCTGCCATTCGCTGGAGCACATCGCCGACCTCCCCTTCGTGATGAGCGAGGTCTGGCGGGTCGGCAAGCCGGGGGCGCAGGTGTGCATCCTCGCGCCGTACTACACGCAGACGGTCAACTTCGCGAACCCTTACCACAAGCAGGTTTTCAACGAGCACACGCCGCGCTTCTGGACCGCCTCGCCCAGGACGCGGATCGATCCGGCGGAATTCGCGGACCATCCGCACGCGCCGCAGTGGGGCCTCAGCCAGAGCGACAACAGCCGGCCGGGCTTCGACCTGCGCTGCCTGCGCATGGAATTCCTCTACTTCCGGGAGTATCGCTATCTGAGCCCGGAAGAGCAGCGCCGCGCCCGCAAGAAGTATCTCGACGTCTGCGACCAGATGGCTTATTACCTGGCGGTTTTCAAGCCGCCGATGACCGAGGACGATCTCGATCGCCTGCAGATGGATTTCTACGAATCGCCCGAGATGATCGAGCGCCGCCGGGTCGAACGATTGCAGGAAGCGGAAGACCGGGCGCGGCGAGCCGCGAGCGTACAGGCTCCGAAAGGAGAATAGATGAAAAGGTTTCCAATGGCGCCGTCCCTGGTTCTGATCTTCCTCACGGCCATCCTGGCGGGCTGCGATCCCAGCCCGCGAGCTCCCGTGGCGGGCCCGGTCGCCGGGACAGCCGAGGTCGTCGCCCCCTCCCCCGCTCCGCCGGAAGATCCTCTCACCCGGACGGTGTGGATCCGGGACGATCAGCCGGAGCTGCCGGGAGGCATGCGGATCTTCCTCCCCAACGGCACGCTCGTGATGGACTCGTGCTGGGAGACCTACCGGCTGGTCGAATGGCAGCGCGACGGAGACCGCGCCGTGCGCTGGAGCGAGGACGGCATGGAGATCCAGGCGGAGGTGGCCAACCTGAGCCCGCAGGAGCTGGTCCTGCGCCTCAAGCTGGTGGACGGCCCCAAGGAAGAGCGCTACCGGGCCGCCACGGTGCCGTTCACCTGCCCGGACATGCCCCGCTAGAAATCAGCTCGCCGCTTTCAGGCCTCCCCTGCCTCGTAGCCGTAGAGGTCGAGGAGATCGGCGTAGCGCCGATGAAAGGCACGGAGCTGCTCGGCGGTGTAGACCTCGCGCCAGGCGTCTGCCTGGCCTCGGAAGAAAGTGCGGCGCCCGGTGTCGTAGAGCCGCGCCGCCACCTCGGCGGGGTCGCGATCGCGGATCCCGAGGTGATTCATCACCCGGGTCACGGTGCGGAGCTGCTCGGCGTCGCTGCCGCCGCCACGCGATCCCACCAGGCGCTCATAGCTCATCTGGCAGGCGTGGGGGTGAAAGAGCAGCCACTGCGAGCTTTCGAAGCTCTGGCGCAGGTAGTCCCCCATGGTGCGGATCGCCACGTCGAGCGCCCCGGCCTCATCCGGCTGGTTCTTCAAAATGTCCGAGTAGATCAGGTGATAGGCGGTCTCGGTGAACCCACCCTGGCTCTTGCCCAGCAGGTAATTGACCTGTGACAGCAGGACCGCCCGGGGATCCCTGTAATTGAACAGGATCGGCGGCTGGCCGGTCCGGCGCCAATGATGCAACAGCGGCCGCGGCACCATGCGGATGGTGAGTCCCGAGAAGAAATAGGCGGCTCCCAGCTCCAGTCGGTTCAGGAAGGTATGGGCGTCGTCCCCCTCGGCCGAGTCGAGCAGCGAGTCTTCCATGGTGGTCGGGGTATAACCCAGCTCCTCCATGAGCTTCTGGACGAGATGGGTGCCCGACTTGTGGATCGCCGCCACCAGCACGGCGGGGGCGCGGCCCCCCGGTTCCCAGACACCGCTCACCGGATCTGACCTCCGGGAGCCGGGGTGGCGGGCGGCGTGACGGGCACCGGGGTCGTGGCGACCGGGGGCAAGGGCCGGGCGGCGGCGCCCGCTCCGACCCCGGCGCCGCGCGGCTCCGGGGCTCCCGTGGTATCGAGCGGCCCGAGGATGAGCGGCAGGCCGTCCTGGCCGCCGCCGATCACCACGATCTTGCTGTTGGGCGAGCGCGACAGCTCCAGGGTGGCGTCGATCCCCTTCCACTTGAGATACCGATCGGAAATCCCTTCGGCCACGATGTCCTGGAACATCCGGATGCCCTCCGCCTCGATGCGCTTGCGGTCCCGCTCGCGCTCCTCGCGCAGCAGGCGGTATTCGTACTCCTTGACCTGCTCCTTGACGACGAGCTTGCGCTGGATCGCCTCCTCGATCGGCTTGGGGAGGAGAATGCGGCGGATCAGCACGTCCTCGATGTAGACCAGCGGCTCCCCCTCCCCCACCAGCTCTTCGAGGCCCCGGCTGTTGGCCAGCAGCTTGCGGTTCACGCGATAACGCGTCGGCTGCCCGGCGGGCTCGCCGGCGAGCCGCACACGGGTGACCACGCCGGCGTCAGCCAGCTCGCGCAGGGCGCTCTCGGCCTCTCCCGGACGGATCGCCAGGGGCTCGGCGACCTGGGCGGCGGTGGGCGGCACCAGGCTCCCCGCGAGCGTGAGGACGAGCCGGCGGTGCAGCCGTCCGAGGCCGGTCAGCAGCGAGGCGCGCGGCGCGAAGCGCACCTCCATCTCGTCCACGAGATTGCTATAGATCGCGCGCTCGACCTCCTCGCGCCGGGCGGTGAACAGCTCCTCCGGCGTGAGCTGGGCGATCTGTTTGCGGGCGTGGGCGCCGACCTCGGGGATCAGCAGCACCTGCGTGTAGTCCGGCCCGACGTTCTTGTGGAGCTGCCCCAGCTCCGGGGCGAGGGGCCGGAAACGCACGGTGATGTCCACCTGCATCCGCAGGCCATCGAGCGACAGCACGTCGTAGGTGTGGGTGTTCTCCTGCAGGCGGATGTTGTAGATGAACATG
>DATAHG010000804.1:0-7209 GCA_036263295.1 Thermoanaerobaculia bacterium
CGCAATCTCACCGGCGCCGGGCCTTATCTGTTCCCGCCCGTGATCCGGCTGGAGACCGTGCAGCTCGACCGGGCCGGCGCGGCGCCGAGCCCGGGGACGGGAACGGATACCCCGCTCGCCAAGCTGCTCTTTCTCCTGACCCTCCCTGGCGTGACCGTCTTCGCCCTTTTCACGCTGGCCGACCAGGGCATGCGCGACCTCCTCGCCGAGGGGCGGCTGCACACCCTCCAGCGCCAGCTCTCCGGCCCGGTCGGCGCCGGGACGGTGGTCACCGCCAAGGCGGCCTCGACCGCCGTGGTCCTCGCGCTCGGCCTGCTGGTGATCGCGCCCTTCGCCGCCTGGGCCGCGGCCGGGCGGAAGATCGACGTCCCGGCGCTGGTCGTCCAGGGTCTCGCCCTGATTCTCGCGGCCATCGGGTTCGCGGCGGCGCTCTACGGATTGATGAGAAATGAGCGGCAGGGGGCGACGCTCGGCAGCCTGTTCTATCTCGCGATGGCATTTTCCGGCGGCAGCTTCATCCCGCTCGACAGCCTGCCGGGCGCGCTGCGGCGGCTCGCCCCCTTCTCGCCTTTCTATTGGGCCAGCGAGGGCTTCAAGGAGCTGCTGGCGCGCGACGGGACTTTCCGCGACGTGCTGCCGAATATCGCGATCCTGACCGGCATGGGGGTCGTCCTGCTCGCGCTCGGCAGTTTCCTGCTGCGCCGCCGGGTGCTCCGGGGGGCGGCGGCGTGAGCGGCCCGCGCCAGATCGCGCTCCTCGCGCTCAACGACCTGCGCCTTACGGTCAAGGAGCGCGCCTCGTTCCTCTGGCTGCTCGTCCTGCCGCTGATCTTTATGTGGATCTTCGGCAATATGGGCGGCGGTGGCGGCGCGCCGCGCAAGGTCGCCCTCACGGTGGACAACCGGGACGGCGGCTGGCTCGCCGCGGCTCTCGTGGCCGAGCTCCAGGACGATCAGCTCGAAATCCGTCCGGCCGCGGCCCCTGGCTCCAAGGCATCCCCTGAACAAAAGCCGCCGGCCCGGACGCTGGTCATCCCTCCGGGGTTCACCGCCGGGGCGCTGGCCGGCCGCCAGCAGACAATCCGCCTGGAGAAGGCCCCCGGCAGCGACGAGGAGAACGGGCTCGCGGCCCAGGCGGTCGCGACGCGGGCCGTGGTGCGGACGCTGGCGCGGCTGGCCCATACCGGCGTCATCCTCGAGGAGGCGGCCCGCGACGGCGGCACCGCGGCCGACGTGGAGGACCCGGCCGCGCAACGGGCGGTCTTCGGAGCCGTCGCCTCCTGGCGGCCGCTGATCACCGTGGCGGCGAGCACGGCCGGGGCCGGGCATGCGGTCCCCAAGGGGCTCGCCCAGAGCGTCCCCGGGACGCTGACGTTCTTCGTCCTGATCATGACCACCATCTACGGCGCCGTCTTCCTGACGATCGAAAAGCGCGAAGGGATGATCCGGCGGATGGCCGCGCTGCCGCTCGGGCGGCGGCGGATCTTCCTCGGCAAGCTGGCCGGGCGCCTGCTGATCGCGGGGACGCAGATCGCGATCTATCTGGCGGCCGGCCGGTTCATTTATGGGGTCTCGTGGGGGAGCTCCCCCGCCGGCCTGGCGCTGGTGCTGGGGAGCTACGCCTTCGCGGTGGCCGGCCTTTCGATCCTGCTGGGCGCGCTCGCCAGCCGGCCGGAGCAGGCCTCGGCGGTCGGCTGGCTGGCCAGCATGGTGCTGGGGGCGATGGGCGGGTGCTGGTGGCCTGGCGAGCTGATGCCACGCTGGCTGTGGAACGCGGCCCACGCCTTCCCCACCGCCTGGGCGATGGACGCGCTGCACTCCCTGGTTTCGTTCGGACGCGGGGTCGAGGCGGTCCTGATACCCGCGGCGGCGCTCTGCGGATTCGGCGTGATCTTCTGCGCTCTTGGAGCGCGCTTCCTGCGCTACGACTAGAAAACCCGGTCGATCCGGACCCAGTCGCGGCAGATCTCCTCAAAGCTGTTGGGATCCTGGGCGCCCAGCGCCTCGAGACAAAACCGCTCGATTTCGGCGGGCGGCGTCCCGGCGCGGCGCAGGCCGTGGCGGATGGCGCTCACCACGGCGAAGCGGTTCCGCGTGCGCAGCGAGATATGGACATCCGGATAATGCGGCATCAAGAGCGGCTCCCTCCATCATCATAAACGCTCGAAACGCGAAAGTGTTCCATCCAAATTGAAATGATCTGGGGCTATAATTCGTTTCCAGCTCCGCAATCACGACCGAAGGAGGTACCGGTGCATCGTAGGAAATCCCTGTCTCTCGTCATCCTGGGTCTGTCCGCAGCCCTTTCACCCGCGTTCGGGGCCGAAGTCCACGTCCCGATCGCGACCCCACTCACTGGCGGCAATGGGGGCGGCGTGGCCTATCGGACCGAGGTGGTCGTGAGCAACCCCGGTGCGGAGGCCAGCACGTTCCTCCCCGAATTCAAGGCGGCCTCGGAAACCAAGGGCCGGACGCTCTCCCCCCGCACCCTGGCGGCCGGCGGCACGACCGTGCTGCGCCAGCTCGCCGCCCCCGGCAAGCCCGGGCTGCTGACGCTCTCCGGCTTCGGGGAGCTGACCGTCACCGCCCGACTGGAGGCGCTGTCTTCCGACGGCCGCATCCTGTCGAGCACCCCGGCTCCGGTGGTCACCCCGGCGAACGCTTTCGCGGCCGGCGAGGCGGCCTACCTCCAGGGTTTGCGCCGCAACCATGGGGAAGCGGTCCAGCTCGGCCTGGTGAACCTGGCGGCCGAGTCGGCCCAGTGCTGGGCCACGGCCTACCGCGCCGACGGCTCCGCCGCCACCGAGGTCAAGGTCACGGTGGCGCCGCGCTCGGCCCGCCTCTGGAGCGAGCCGCTCGCCGCCCTGGCGCGGGGCGCCTTCGCCGAGGCCCGGGTCGAGGTGTCCTGCGACGCCCCGTTCTACGCCTACGCGGTGAATACGAAGCCCGCCGGCGAAGCGTCGTTCCAGCTCCCGGCGCAGGTCCTGGCCGAGAGCCTGGATGACGAGGAGACCGGCGACGATCTCGACGTGGCCACCGGCGCGGCCGTCCAGGCGACCTGCGCGGCCGGGGACTCCGAGATCCTGCCGCTCAACGGCGGCCTCGACGGCATGCAGATCGACGGCGAGTTCCTGCACGTGCGGGCGGCCGACCTCTGCCGCGCCTTCGAGCTGCCGATCCCGAACAATGTCGCCTACCGCCACATCAAGGTCGAAGTCGACATGTACATGGACCGCTGGACCACCCCTCTCTTCCACAACATCATGAGCCTGCGGCGTTCCGGCCGGACCCGCAATGAGCGGGTGCTCTACGGCGGCATGATCATCCGGGGGGACAACAAGAAGACCGTCCTCGACCTCGGCCGCGAGAGCCTCAAGAAGGAAGTCGGCCCCTGGGCTCCGGGCACGACCTACCGCCTGGTGATGGACGCGGATGTGCCCTCGAAAAAGGTCGTCCTGAGCGTCTTCGAGGGGGAGAATCTGGTGCAGCAGATCAGCGGCAAGCTGACCGCGCGCGAGATCATGTCGGTGGCGGGCAAGCGGGTGAAGGTTGACTTCAGCTCGCCGGGCGTCGGCGACGGCGCCTACTTCCCGCCCACGAACTGGACCTTCTCGAACCTCAAGGTCACCGCGACCCAGCGGTAGGCCCGAGAAAAGATCCTGAGGGGACGGCGCGCCCTGCCGCCCCCTCCGTTTTTTCCATTCCTCTTCGTTTACTTGCCCAGCGAAAACAGCTCTTCGCCTTCATCCGTCTTGGTGGCAACGGCAGCGGCGGGGTCGTCCTTCGACTTGGCGTCCTGCTCTTCCAGAATGGCGACGAGCAGGGCCTTGAAGCAGCGGTTCGTGACCTTGCCGATGCTCAGCCGCGAGTAGCCCAGGCGGTCCGCCACTTCCTTGGGCTCGTAGCCAAGGCCGTAGCGCAGGCGCAGGACCGTGCGGCAACGCTCCGGCAGGCGAGAGAAGGCGCGGTTGATGTCCAGGTGAAGGTCGGCCGTCTCCTGAGGCGGAGCCTCCGAGAAGATGTCGAGGGTCTCGACCTCGGCCGTGCGGGACTGCGTCCGCCGCCGGCGGCGCCAGTACATGATGCAGCGGTTCTTGGTGGCGCCGATCAGCCAGTTCTCGGGGGAGTGCAGAGTCTCCCATTTGTAGACCAGCAGCAGGTAGACATCCTGGAGGATGTCCTCGGCGTCTTCCGGGGGAATCCGATGATGCCGGAGGATACCCAGCATCTTCGGCCGTGCCTTCTCGAGGAGCAGAGATTGCACTTCCCAGTCTCCGGCGGGAGGGGCCTCCCGCTCGACGGCACTTCCGGAGCCCTTGGTTTCGGGGCTCTCGGACAGGGGTTCAACGGATTTGGGGACCGATCGAAGCTTATGCATGACTGTACCTCGCTCCGGCATTCTGCCGCCTTCCGCCGGGCAAGGGAACCCCCCAATTTGAAACAAAGGGGCGACAGTCGAGAGGGCCCGCCGGCCCTTTCGCCGCAACTGAACGATCCAAAGGCAGTTAGTGACTTCGGGGCGGAGAGCCTCCGGATGAGGTCGGCGTGGCCGGGGGTGGAGCGGTCCACTCCTGGCGGGTCTTTTCGAGGCCGTCGAGGTAGTTTTTGGGGGCCGTGCCGCGTGACAGCTCGATGGCGCGGTCGAGCAGGACCAGGGCCTCGCCGGTCCTGCCCTCGCGCTTCAGGAGCCGGGCCTTGGTCTCATAGTTCCAGAAGCTCTCCTGGAGGGCGATCGAGCGGTCGATCCAGCCGCGGGCCTCGTCCAGGCGCTGCTCGCGCTGCAGAGCGTAGTTGGCGGCCGTGAGGAGCACACCCCAATCCTGGCCCTGGGTCTCGGCCAGGGCGGCGTCGTACTGGCTCCAGACGACCTTGTCCACGTCCACCTCGATCGGGAAGGTGAATTGGAGCTTCTCCCACTGGAAGGTAACGGCGGCTTTGCCGAAACCGGCGGGAAGGATCGTGAAGGTCAGCCACTCGGTCATCGGCCCGGGCTCGGGGGTGACCTCGAAGCGCAGGAGGTCCTCCTCGGGCCGGTAGAAGAAGGCCCCCCACTGGACCGGCCGCTTGCTGAGGATCAGCGTCCAGCGGTCCTTGCCGGGCAGGGCGAAGAGGCCGTAGCTGCCGGCCGGGATGTCGTGCCCCGCCACCTTCACCGGATCGGAGACCGTGAGGGTGGTCGCGTTGTTGGCCCCGAGGCGCCAGACCTCGCCATAAGGCACCAGGCCGCCCCAGATCGCGCGCCCCTTGACCGCCGGCCGGTGGAACGCCAGGGTGACGTCGGTCACCCCGACGGTCATGCCGACGATCGACTTCGGGCTGTCGCGCGGGACCTTGAGGTCGATCCCGGCGCAAGGCCAGGCGAGCAGGACGGCCAGAACCGCCCCCACCAGCGCTCTGCGCATCAAAAATGGTCTCCTACCGCTTCCTACTTTGTAGAACCCTGCTTGTGACGGGATTGTAACGCAGAATGGTGATTCAGCAATAACCTTTTGCGAGTTCGGAGCGGAGATCAGGGCCGGAGCCGGGCCTGCCCCTCCTCCACCGTCACGGTCTGGCCGGCCGCCACCCCCGGGAAGCGCTGGCGCACGCCGCTCGGCCATTCGACCTCGAGGTCGGCCCGGGCATCGCGGCCGAGGCCGAAGGTCAGCGTGAGCTCGCTCTGGGAGCAGTAGCTGGAGCCGCCGCGCACCATCTGCCACTGCCGGCCGCCCGGGGAGCTGACGCGGACCACCGCCCCGAAGCCGTCGCGGCTCGATCTGGTGCCCACGGCGCGGACCCGCAGCCAGCGGTTGCGGTTGCCGCCGTCGTTGCGGAAGAGGTGAGCCGGGCCGTGGTTCTCGGTGAGCAGGACGTCGAGGTCGCCGTCGCGGTCGTAGTCGCCGTAGGCGGCGCCGCGGGCGACCCGGGGACGGCCGAGGTCGGGCCCGACCTCGGCGATGGCCGGCGCGAACTTGCCCTGGCCGAGGTTGCGGAAGAGGAGGGCCGGCTGGCGGTACTGCACCCGCGGCTGGACGCGGTGGATCTCCTCCTCGATGTGGCCGTTGGCCGCCAAGATGTCCGGCCGGCCGTCGAGGTCGTAGTCGAAGAAGAAGGCGCCGAAAGTGAGGGTGAGGAGGCTCGCCTGCCCGACCGACGAGGCCGGCGCCTCGTCCACGAACACGCCGCTCCCCTCGTTGTGGTAGAGCGCCAGCATCTCGTTGGAAAAATTGCCGACCAGGAGGTGAGGGCGGCCGGAGCGGTCGTAATCGGCGGCGTCCACGCCCATGGCGCCGCGGGCGACGCCGTCCTCGCCGAAGGCGACGCCCGCCTCCAGCCCCTCTTCGGCGAAGGTGCCGTTCTTGAGGTTCCGGTAGAGCTTGTTGGGCTGGGTGTCGTTGGCGACGAAGAGGTCGGGCCAGCCGTCCTGATTGAAGTCGAGCACGGCGACGCCGAGGGACTTGCTGGTGGGATCGGCGATGCCGGCCTTCTGCCCGGCGTCCGCGAACTTGCCGCCACCCAGGTTGCGGAAGAGCCGCGAGGCGGTCCCCTTGTAGGACTCCGGCGTGCAGTAGGACTTGGTGGCGCCGTCGAGCGAGCACCAGAGGTCCTTGGCCTCGCTCCACTGGACGTAGTTGGCGACGAAGAGGTCGGCCTTGCCGTCCTTGTCATAGTCCAGGAACGCGGCGCTGGTGCCGAAGCTGGCATTGCGGATCCCGGCGGCGGCGGTGACGTCCTTGAACTTGCCCGTCCCTTCGTTGTGAAAGAGCCGGTCGCCTTCGAGGGCGGTCAGGTAGAGGTCGGGCCGGCCGTCGTTGTCGTAGTCCCCCACCGCCACGCCGAGGCCGTAGAGCTGGACGTCGAGGCCGCTCCCCTTCGTCGCGTCGGCGAAGCTGCCGTCCCCCTTGTTGCGATAGAGCGCCGGCAGGGACTTGCGTCCTTTCGATTTCCAATCGCGGCTGTTGACCAGAAAAATATCGAGCCAGCCGTCGCCGTCGAAATCGAGGAAGGCGGCGCCCGAGCCGAGGGTCTCGGGCAGGAGCTTGCGGCCGTCGCGCCCGCTGTTGTGGGTGAAACGGAGGCCCGCGGCGGCGGTCACTTCGGTGAAGCGCACGGAGGAAGCGGCGGGGGCCGGGGCGGCTTTCGGAGGGGCCGGCTTGCCGGGGGCCATCCCCAGCACGGCCGCCGCCAGAACGATCGCGATCCACCGCATCGCCTACCCTCCCGCCGCCAG
>DATAHG010000805.1:0-8845 GCA_036263295.1 Thermoanaerobaculia bacterium
CGCCGCGTCAACTGCACGGTGCAGGACAACAAGACCGGCCGGATCCTGCGCATCGACGCCCATCAGGACGCGCTCTACCGCGTCCTGATGAAGCAGAGGACCTGTCCGCAGAACGCCCTGGCATTCCGGGCGCTGCTGCAACAGGAAGGGCTCACGCTCAACCCCTCGATGGTCGCGAACCGCGGTTTTCACAACCCGTTCCCGGCCGGCAGCTTCAGCTTTTTCGAGGCGGTGACCGGGACGTTCGACAAGGAGAAGCTCGACTTCGGCGACTTCTTCTTCGGCCATTTCACGGCGGCCGCGACCAACAGCGCCGCGGGCAGCAGCGCGCTCGTGCCGCAGCAGGCTCCGACGCCCAACAATCTTCTGCTGGAGTCGGTGGTCTGGGACCCGCGCAAGCAGATGTTCAATTTTTATGAGATCCGCGGCAGCGGAGAGGGCGGCACCTGGTTCTACCGCGGCGACTCCCTGGACATTCTCAAGGACATCACCAACGTCCACCGCAACAACAATCCGTCGCAGCTCCTGTTCGGCGAGGTCGCCCTCGGCGGCGCCCGCCTGCGCTGCTCGGGCTGCCACATGAACGGCGGACCGATCATGAAAGAGCTGGCGGCGCCGCACGATTCGTGGTGGCGCCAGGAGCGCCAGCTCCCGCTCGCCGGCCTGCTCATCGCGCCGGAGCTGACGCCGATCATGTCGAACCTGGTCGATTCGAGCCGTTTTTCGGGCTGGGTCCAGCAGGGCAACCAGAAGCTCGCGCTCAGCCAGCTCTACTGGCAGGAGCGCGGCAAGCGCACGTTCCAGGAGCAGCTCCGGCCGCTGTTCTGCGAGCAGGAGGTGAACCTGGCGTCCGACCTCCTGCCGCTCGACGGCCCGAGCCCGATGGTGGCGGCGCCGGCCGGCCTCTTCCTCAACGAGTGCCTGCTGAGCGCCAGCCTCAAGGACTGCCTCAAGGTACCGGCGCCGCAGATCCCGGTGGCCAAGCAGATCTACGAGCAGTCGCTGATGAACTTCGACAGCCTGTTCCTCGACACCCAGGCCGGCGGCGCGCGGCCGACCGATCAGATCGACGGCGATCACGCCTTCGAATCGCCGGTCAAGGCGTATGGGGACATGCTCCTGGTCAACCGCATGATCGACGACGGCCTGATCGACGAGGAGTTCGCCGTCGATGTGCTCGCCGTGGACATGACCCGGCCGATGTTCTCGGCGCAGCGCTGCGGCCTCCTGGGGCTTGTCCCCAACCGCCCGCTGACCGGCTGGCGCAAGCAGTTCGAGAAGAGCCTCGAGACGTCGAAGCGCCCCGGCGCGCAGGAGCTGCTCGCCAACCTGCGCGATCCCAAGCGCAGCGCCGCGTTCCATCGCGCCCGCGCCCGCAGCATCCTCGAGAAGGTGCAGGTGAACGCCACGCAGCTCTCCTTCGCGGTGGACGGCTATGTGCGCCTGCTCGCGGAGCGCCGCATCGCGGTCTTCAACGATCAGATTTCGCAGCACCCCCAGGGGCAGATCTTCGAGCCCGACTTCCGTCTGATCTTCCCGACCCTGCAGCTTCTCCAGAAGAACCAGCAGGAGATCGCCTACGGCGGCGTGCCGGGGCAGTTCTGGTTGAACCCCGACAACGGCATGGTGGAGCTGGCGCCCTAGCGGCGCTGGAGGGATTCCGGAATGTCTTCCAAAGGAGAGATCTCGATGGCTTCCGAGAAGGATTCGAATCAGGGCCAGGGCCTGTCCCGGCGCGCGGTCCTGCGCCTCGCCGGTTCCTCCCTGCTGCTCGCCGGAGCGAGCGGCTGGCTGCCGCGGCGCCTGCTGGCCGGCCCGGCCGACGCCGGCATGGACGCGGCGCAGGCCGCGTCCGGCGGCGGCTCCGCCAACGGCGTGCTCAAGGCGTTCGGCACGCCGGCTTTTCAGAAAGATTTCGCAAGCAACCCGGCGCTCCAGGCCGAGCTCGACCGGATCTGGAGCCTCAACGTCAACCAGTGGACCCAGCAGGCGATCGTCGGCAACCCCTGGACGTCGAACTACGACTCCAACCGGGCGTTCTATTTCAACCCGCTGGAGGTGCCGATCCCGCCGAATTCGCCGGTCAAGCTGGTCGAATGGATCGCGTTTCCGAACCGCATCCAGAGCTACCTCGGCGCGCCGCAGTACAAGCTCACCGAGGACCAGTCCTTCGACCTGGCGGACAACGGCCGGCTGCCGGACGGCATCACGCTCCTGCCGATCCCGCAGAACCCCTGCCCGTTCGTCGATTCGAACCCGAGCCCGGTGATCCCCTACGGCCCGGCCGGGCCGCGCGGCTGGCAGGATGAATATTGCGAATGGGCGATCGAGCGCGACGCCGCCGGCGACATCGTGCGCGTGATGTTCACCTGCGAAAACCCGGAGTACTGGACCACCATCTGGAACGTCGACGAAAAGAACGGGCCGGAAAAGGTCCTGGAGCTCTACCGCCAGCTCGTCAGCCCGCGGGTGCAGCTCGACGACCTCGTGCTGCACGATGCGCAGGGGCGCCAGGTGCGCGACCCCAACACCGGCTTCCTGACCTACAACCCGATCAACAAGTGGAACAACACCACGAAGCTGCTGCCGGACTCGGGCGGCGCCGTCCACCTCACCAGCCCGCCGAACAACCTCGGCGCGGAGATCGGTCTCGGCGCCGGGGCCACGCTGCTGCGCTTCGACAGCCTCGATCCACAGGACCTCATCTGCTGCACGCCCTTCGGCCAGTCGTTCCGCCACAGCGACCCGCACATCGGCTTCACGATCAACCAGGCGGTGCGCCAGCTCAACATGCGGATCACGATCACCAACCCGGTCGGCCTTTACATCCAGACGCCGGATTTCGAAAGCTACGAGCTGCCGGCCGACTGGATCCGCCAGGGCCTCAAGCCGCAGGATTTCTGGCGGCTGGAGCGCGGCACGCCGGGCATGGGGCTGCACGCGGTGTTCCAGGCGCCCGAGGGGCGCAAGGACCTCAAGCTCAACAAGATCCGGATCCACGGCAAGCCGCTGCGCTGGGGCGGCCAGCTCACGCAGACCTTCCAGATCGGTCTGCGCGGAGTGCTCATCCCGCCGGCCACGGGGCAGACCCAGACGGGGCTCTTCTGCCCCAACACCGAAAGCCCGGCGCCGGACCGGCCGAGCCCGGCCCAGCTCCTGAGCTGGGAAGTGGTGCAGGCGTTCCTGGCCAACAACACGACCGGCTCGAGCAGCACGGCGGCGCCGCGGCTGGTGCGCGGCCACGCCCTGCGCGACATGGCCCTGATCACCACCGGCACGCGCCCCGACACGCCGATCGAGTTTCCCGGCGGCGGCATCCACGTCATCGTCAAGGACTTCCTGGAAAACGTGCAATACCACGTGCCGGGCAACACCAACGGCGGCGCCTTCAACATTTTCATTCTGGACATCGAGGCGGACCCGAGCGCGCCTACCGGCCAGCGCGGTCTGCGCCTCGGCACGGATTTCAACCCGGCCGCTCCGGCCTTCCTGACGGTCGAGTAGGCCGTGGAGAACGGAACCATGAAGAGATTGACCCTGGTCCTTCTGATCGTCGCCCCGTTCGCCGCGGTCTGGTTGCACGGACAGACGGGAACGCCCATGGCCGCCGCTTCGGCGGAGGCTGCCGCCGCGGCGACCGCGGCGTTCGATTGCCTGGCGCCGCCGACCGTGGCGCCGAACCTGCCCTCCGACTCGCTGCTCACCGAGCAGCCGGAAGTCAACTGTTTCGCCTGGCAGGAGTTCATCGCCCTCAACTGGCGGGCCGGCCAGCGCGCCGGCCAGCCGGACACCAACGTCCCCGCGGCCGATTTCGGCCGGCGGGGCAGCGCCCGGCCGGTGGTCTGGGAGACCTATAAAGTGACCGAAGAGGTCTTTCCAGCCAAAGGCGCGGTGCCCACCCCGTGGGGCGACCTGCAGGACGCGCCGGCCTCGTGCGAGACCAGCCCCAACGATCTCGTCCTGACCGAAGGCATCGGCTATCACGTGCTGCAGGAGACCTCGAAGTTCGCCGCCGACCTCGGCGAGCGCCAGGTCCTCGACGAGATCAACCAGGCCGGCGTCACGCCGCCCGCCTGGCTCACCGCGCAGAGCGGCAAGACGGTCTATTACGAGGTCCGCGTCAACGAGGATTATTTCAATTACATCACCGACCCGGCGAACCGTTTCTATGACGCCCGCAACCAGTGGCGCGCCCTGCAGCCCGGCGCCCAGGGGATCGACTTCCCGGCGAGCGCCACGCGCTACGGCCCGACCGGCGCGATCGAGATCAAGGCCGGCTGGCTGGAGATCGACAAGTCGCAGGAAAACGAATATCTGATCACCGAGGCGGTGATCTACAACCCCCGGGACCGGCGCTGCCGCCGCGCCCGCATGGGGCTGGTCGGCCTGCACATCCTGCACAAGACCCTGTCGATGCCGAACTGGACCTGGGCCACGTTCGAGCACGTCAAGAACGCGCCGGACCGCGTGCAGGTGGCGAGCGGCAACGTCCATCCGCCCTACACGTTCTACAACGCCAACTGCAAGCCGGCGACCGCGCCGCAGTGCCAGCCGAACCGCAAGCCGCAGAAGGGCGATCCGATGAACCGGCCGATCCAGGTGATCCGCGAGGTGCCGATCCCGGGCTATGTGCGGACGCTCAACGACGCGGTCCACGGTCTGATCGCCCAGTCCAACAAGGACTCGGTCTTCCTGAACTATCACCTCGTCAACACCCAGTGGCCGCAGTCCGGCGTCGGCTTCTCGGTCGGCGCCCGCACGCCGCTCAGCCAGGGCGGCGCGGCGCCCACCACCGGACTTTCGAACACCACGGCCGAGACCTACGTGCAGACCAAGACCTGCCTGGACTGCCATCAGTTCGCGCCGATCGCGTGCAGCAGCCTGTCGGGTCCGAACCCGAGCTGGGCGGGGGACTACACCTTCCAGCTCAGCCAGGCCTCGGAGCCGCAGGAACCTGACTTTTGCGGAGGTGGAGATTGATCCCTTTCCGTCGGATCGCCGGCACCGCCGGCATCGTTGGCCTCACTCTGCTGCTGTCGCCTGCGCTGCCGCGTGCGGCGCAGGCCGCCCCGGCTCCTCCCGATGCGGTCTGCCCGCGCACCATCAAGGCGCGGGTGGTGGCGATCGATCAGCCGTTCTTTCTGAACCGCCTCGGCGCGCACCAGCCGGGCGGCATGATCTACGCCCTGGAGCGCGACGTGGTCTCCACCCGCTCCGGGGACAAGGCCCTGCGCCCCGGCGAGGTCTCCTTGCGGGCGGACCGGCGGCCGCGGCCGCTGACCCTGCGGGCGAACCAGGGGGACTGCCTGGAGATCGCCTTCACCAACCTGTTGCGCCCGCAGGCGGTGTGGGACCAGCCCGCCACCCGCTGGTCGGGCGCCCACGTGGTCGGCCTGTCGCTGGTGCGGGCTTTCGACGGCAAGGGCAAGCCGCTGCCGGCCATCCAGGCCGACGGCTCGATGGTCGGCACCAACCCGTCGAGCCTGGTGCCGCCGGGCGGCAAGATCACCTACGTTTATAAAGCCGACCAGCCGGGCAGCTACCTGCTGCACAGCACCGCCGGCGCCTTCGGCTCGGAGGACGAGTCGGACACCTTCAACCTGCAATATCCGTCCGGTCAGATGACTGCCGGCCTGTTCGGCGCGGTCAACGTGCAGCCGGCGGGCGCCGTCTGGTTCCGCAGCCAGGTGAGCCACGACGATCTCAAGCTGGCCACCACCGGCACCACGCCGCTCGGCCAGCCGATCCTCGATTATTGGGCCCGCCGGCCGGACGGCACGCCGGTCCTCGCCATGCTGAACGACGACCTGGAGATCGTCTCCGGCGACCTGACGGCGATCGTGGCGTACCAGGACCCGAAGAACCCCAGGGCGCAGCCGGGGCCCTTCCCGGCCGACGACACCAGCCCCTGGTTCCGGCCGGTGCCGGCGTCTCCGGAGCGCAATCAGCCGTACCGCGAGATCACCGTGATCTATCACCAGGTGTTCTCCGCCGCGCAGGCTTTCGATTGCGTGTACGCGCCGCCGATCGATCCCAAGACCGGCCAGCGCAGCTACAAGCTCTGCAAGGAGCCCTACGCCAAGGACCTCACCGAATACCTGTGGGACGCCGTCGGCGTCGCCGAGGACCGCTACGCGATCAATTACGCGACCGGCGGCATCGGCTCCGAGATCCTCGCCAACCGCTTCGGCGTCGGCCCGGCGGGGGGGTGCACGTCGTGCAAATATGAGGAGTTCTTCCTGAGCTCGTGGTCGAACGGCGACCCCGGCCAGGTGGTGACCGTGCCGTCCGCGGCCTCGGCGGCGCTCAAGCTGCCGAAACGCAACGTCCAGAAAGTGCTCTATCCGGACGACCCCTCGAACGTCTATCACAGCTACATGCGCGACCACGTGAAGTTCCGCGTCCTCCAGGGCGCCGCGAACTTCCATCACATCCACCACCTGCACGCCCACCAGTGGCTGCACACGCCGAATTCCGCGGACTCCAGTTATCTCGACAGCCAGGCGATCGCTCCGGGCACCAGCTTCACCATGGAGATGGTCTACAACGGCAGCGGCAACCGCAACGAGACGGTGGGCGACGCGATCTTCCATTGCCATTTCTATCCGCATTTCGCGGAGGGCATGTGGGCGCTCTGGCGCGTCCACGACGTGCTGGAGACGGGCACCGAGCTCGGCCCCGACGGCCTGCCGGTCGCGCCGGTCTGGAAAGACGGCCAGCTCGTCAAGGCGGGCGCCCGCGCCCTGCCCGACGGCGAGATCGGCCAGGGCACGCCGATCCCGGCGATCGTCCCCCTGCCGGACCGCCCGATGCCGCCGGTGCCGCAGCCGGTGACGCTCACGGCCGACGGCAAGGAGGCGCTCACGCTGATCGATCGCAATGGAAAGATGGGGGTTCTGGGACAGGACACGACGGGTGAGACGTTGGCCGCCGTCCGCAATCCCGGCTATCCCTTCTTCGTCCCCGGCCGCGCCGGAGAGCGGGCGCCGCGGCCGCCTCTGGACGTGGCCTGGGCCAAGATCACGGAGGAGGCCGGCAAGACCGATCTGCAGCGCGCCGAGGTGGGGGAGAAGGGGGCGGTGCCGCTCGACGGCGGCCTGCCGCGCGCGCTGGTCACCGGCAGCGGCGATCCGCACGGGCCGGGCTTCGTCGAGCTCCACACCCGCCTCGACTTCAGCAAGGTTTTACAACGGATCGCGGCGCGCGAGCTGCCCGAAGAGGGCGCCGCGGTCGAAAAGATCGCCATGGCCACGCACGCCGTGGCCGATCATCCGAGCTGCCTGCCGGACGGCACCTGCGACGATTCCGTGCGCAACGCGCCGAAGCGCAAGCCCGGCATCGATTTCATCCTGAACGGCCTGCCGCCGCAGCCCGGCGCGCCCTACGCCGATCCGTGCGGCAAGTCGGACGGCGCGCGGACCGAGATCGGCCCCGACGGCAAGGAACGGGTGCTGACCCGCCACTTCCGCGGCGCCAACATCCAGGTCGACGCCGTCTTCAACAAGGACGGCTGGCACTTCCCGCAACAGCGCATGATCTCGTTGTGGGACGACGTGGACGCCCTGCTCGCCGGCACGCGGCCGCCCGAGCCGCTGTTCATGCGGGCCAACTCCGGCGAATGCGTCGAATATTGGCAGGCCAACCTCGTGCCGAGCGAGTACGCGCTCGACGATTACCAGGTGCGCACGCCCACCGACATCCTGGGCCAGCACATCCACCTGGTGAAATTCGACGTCACCTCGTCGGACGGCGGCGCCAACGGTTTCAATTACGAAGACGGCTCGATGAGCCCGGACGAGGTGCGCGAGCGCATCCGGGCGATCAACGCCGCGGGCGGCCTGCTCGGCGTCGACGGCAAGCGCCGTTTCCTCCAGGCGAAGACCCACCCCCGCTTCGGGCCCGGCCCGGGCGGCGAGTGGATCGGCGCCATGACCACCGTCCAGCGCTGGATGGCCGACCCGCTGCTCGACAGCTTCGGCGACGACCGCACCATGCGGACGGTCTTCACGCACGATCACTTCGGCCCCTCGACGCACCAGCAGACCGGCCTCTACGCGGGCCTGCTGATCGAGCCCGAAGGCTCGCTCTGGGTCGATTCCGAAACCGGCGACCGCCTCGGCGGCGCCGACCCGGGCACCGGCCGTCAAATCGTCATGCGTGCGGACGGCGGCCCCACCACCTGGCGCGCCAACATCCTGGCGCAACAGGATGGAAAAGATTTGAGCTTCCGCGAGTTCGCCCTGGAGTTCCAGGATATCGCGCTGGCCTACACCCGGGCGAGCGTGTTCTTCCCCGATCCGCTTTCGTTCGGGATCCGGGAGACCGATCCGGACGCGCCGCCGAGCCCGACCAACCTGGAGGTGAGCGAGATCGTCCGGCCCCTGGGCCAGGCGCCGATCCCGCCGTGGCCGCAGGCCATCTCGTCGGGGCCTTCGCTCGGCACCTACACCGTGAACTACCGCAACGAGCCGATGTCGTCCCGCCTCGCGGACCGCGCCGGCAACGCCCCGCTGCGCACCTGGGACGTGCCGGTCACGCAGGACTACGCTCACGTTTTCCGTTCGATGGAGCGCCTGCGCCCCGAGATGAACCAGCAACCGCCGTGGTACCCGCCGCTCACCGCCGGCGTCCTGCCCACGGATCCGTTCACGCCGCTCCTTCAGGCTTATGAAGGGGACCGGGTGCAGATCCGCCTGATGCCGGGCGCCCACGAGCTGGTCCATCAATTCTCGCTGCGCGGGCTCAACTGGCTGTTCGAGCCCTCTTACCTGGATTCCGGCTACCGCAGTCACCAACTGATGGGGATTTCGGAGCACTTCGAGGTGCAGCTCACCCTGCCGCCCAA
>DATAHG010000806.1:0-2928 GCA_036263295.1 Thermoanaerobaculia bacterium
CAGGCCCACGAAGAGCAGCAGGGCCGCGAAGAGCGCGAGCCGGTCGGCACGGTCGAACCGGGTGGGCGGGGTCATCGGGCAGCGGCAGTGCTGAAAGGTACTCTGCTTATCGGTAGGATGCTCCCATCAACGAGGATGGGAGAGGAGGCAGCGATGCGCAAGGCGGTTGCGGGTCTGATCATTCTGGCGTTCTTCATCCTACTGCGTTCCGAGACTCTTTTCGGACAGCCGCAGGGGGCTCCGGCCACGCCGACGGATATCACCTCGGCTGCCTCGGAGCCGGCGGCCACGGCGGTCCCGTCAGACGACCACGGCGGGAGCGAAAGCCACGGCGGCCCGGTCGTGCCGGTGCTGCTCGGCCTGGTGCTGGTGCTCGCCGGGGCCAAGCTCGGCGGCGAGATCTTCGAACGGATGGGCCAGCCGGCCGTGCTGGGCGAGCTGATCCTGGGGATGATCCTCGGCAACCTCGCGCTGGCCGGCTTCGACAGCCTGGATTTCCTGCGCACCAACGGCGGCCTGCAGATCCTGGCGCAGCTCGGCGTCATCGTGCTCCTGTTCGAGGTCGGCCTCGAATCCAACATCAAGGAGATGCTCTCGGTCGGCTGGTCGAGCCTGCTGGTGGCGGTGCTCGGCGTCATCGCGCCGTTCTTCCTGGGCTGGGGCGTGTCGGCCTGGATGTTCCCCCAGGAGGAGCTGCTCCTCCATCTGTTCCTCGGGGCGACCCTGTGCGCGACCAGCGTCGGCATCACCGCCCGCGTGCTCAAGGATCTCGGCAAGACCAACGCCCGGGAGTCGCGCATCATCCTCGGCGCCGCGGTGATCGACGATGTGCTCGGCCTGGTGATCCTCTCGGTGGTGACCGGCAGCATCGCGGCCGCCGAATCGGGCAGCGAGCTGCGGGTGACCGACACCGTGGGGATCATCCTCAAGGCGGTCGTCTTCCTGGTCGGCGCGATCCTGATCGGCGGCTGGCTGTCGCCGCGGGTCTTCAAGATGGCGTCGCGGCTGCAGATCCGCGGCATGCTGCTCGCCCTCGCCCTCGGCTTCTGCTTCCTGCTGTCCTACCTGGCCGACCTGCTGGGGCTCGCCACCATCGTGGGGGCGTTCGCCGCCGGCCTGATCCTCGACGAGGTCCACTACCGCGACCTGGCGCAGCGCGAAAAGCACACCCTGGAGGAGCTGATCCATCCGATCGCGGCCTTCCTGGTGCCGGTCTTTTTCGTCCTGATGGGGGCGCAGGTCGACGTGTCCTCCTTCGGCAACCGGGAGGTGCTGGGCTTCGCGGCCCTGCTGACCGGCGCGGCGCTGCTCGGCAAGATGGTCTGCGCCGGCGGCGTCCTGGAGCGCGGGGTGGACCGCCTCTCGGTCGCGGTCGGCATGGTGCCGCGCGGCGAGGTCGGGTTGATCTTCGCGAGCATCGGGGCCCAGCTCACCCTGCACGGGAACCGCGTGATCAGCCCCGCGATCTTCGCGGCGGTGGTGGTGATGGTGATCGTGACGACGCTGGTGACGCCGCCCGCGCTCAAGGTCAGTCTAGCGGCGGCGGACCGGCGGCGGCGGATGCCGCGGCCGGAGCTCCCGGTGGACCGGCCGAACCCGCCGCTCGGCTGACGCCCGAGCCCGGTGTGCCGGGGCCGTGGCCGGGCGGCAGGTTCAGCGTCGCGCCCGGCGGGATGAGCCGGGCCGGCTGCGGCGTCCCGGGGTCGAGCGGCAGCTCGATCACCACGTCGCCCGGGCGGACCATGCCGAGGTCCTCCCGGGCGAGCCGCTCCAGGGTGCCGGGGTCGGTGCGCAGCCGCTCGATGCGGACCTTGAGATGGTCGATCCGCGACTGCGTCTCCTCGATCCGGGTCTCCAGCAGCCGCTGGCGGGCGCGGGCGGATTCGAGGTCCCGGTAGCTCTTGAGGCTGGCGATCGCCAGCAGCACGATGAAAAGGCCGACCGCGGCGCCCACGACGGGGCGAAACGAGTCCTGCGGGGTGGGCGCCTGCGTTTTGCTCAAGGGGTGAAACGGGGGAAGGCCCGGGCTCCGGGATAGGTGCCCACGCCGTCCAGCTCCTCGGCGATGCGCAGCAGTCGGTTGTACTTGGCTACCCGGTCGCTGCGGCACGGGGCGCCCGTCTTGATTTGGCCGGCGCGGGTGGCGACGGCCAGATCGGCGATGGTGGTGTCCTCGGTCTCGCCCGAGCGGTGGCTCAGGATGTTGTGGTAGGCGTGGGTCTTGGCCAGCTCCACCGCCTCCAGCGTCTCGGTCAGCGTGCCGATCTGGTTGACCTTGACCAGCAGGGCGTTGCCGAGGCCGTCGGCGATGCCGCGGGCGAGGATCTCGGGGTTGGTGACGAACAGGTCGTCCCCGACGAGCTGGACCCGGCCGCCGAGCTCGGCGGTCAGCTCCTTCCAACCCTCGCGGTCGTCCTCGGCGAGACCGTCCTCGATCGAGACTAGCGGATAGGCGTCGATCCACTCGCGGTAGATCGCGATGAGGTCGCCGCTCGACAGGTCCTTGCGCCCCTCGCCGGCCAGCTCATAGCGCACCTTGCTGCTGCGCTTCTTGCCGCCACCTCCAGCCACCAGCTCGCTCGCGGCGACGTCGAGGGCGAGGGCGATCTGCCGCCCCGGGGTGTAGCCGGCGCCCTGGATCGCCAGGACCAGCAGGTCGAGCGCCTCGCGGTTGCTCTTCAGGTCGGGGGCGAAACCCCCCTCGTCGCCGATGCCGGTGGCGAGGCCGCGCTTCTTGAGCACATCTTTCAAGGCGTGGTAGACCTCGACCCCGGCGCGCAGCGCCTCGGGGAAGCGGTCGAAGCCGATCGGCACCAGCATGAACTCCTGGATGTCCACCGAGTTGTCGGCATGGGCGCCGCCGTTCAGCACGTTGAGGAGCGGCACCGGGAGCACCGTCGCGGCCGGGCCGCCGACATAGGAGTAGAG
>DATAHG010000807.1:0-1659 GCA_036263295.1 Thermoanaerobaculia bacterium
CGCATCGTGGTGCCGCGCCCGGTGGACGACTACACCGCCGCCCGCGTCCTCACCATGGACTTCGTCGACGGCCAGAAGATCACGGCGCTGAGTCCCCTCACGCTGATCGAGCTCGACGGCGAAGCGCTGGCGGACCAGCTGCTCCGCGCGTACCTCAAGCAGATCCTGGTGGACGGCTTCTTCCACGCCGATCCCCATCCCGGCAACCTTCTGGTGACCGGCGACGGCCGGCTGGCGCTACTCGACCTCGGGATGGTCGCCCGCATCGACCCGCGGATGCGCGAACAGCTTCTCAAACTGCTGCTGGCGATCACCGACGGCCGCGGCCAGGAGGCCGCCCAGATCACCATCCAGATCGGCACTCCCCTGGAGGAGCTCGACGAAGAGCGCTACCGGCGCCAGGTGGCCGATCTGGTCGGCAGTTATCAGGACGCCACCTCCGAGCAGGTCCAGGTGGGCCGCATCCTGCTCGGGCTCTCCCGGCAGGCGGCGGAGAACGGCGTCCGCCCCGCGCCCGAGCTGACCCTGCTCGGCCGGGCCCTCCTCTGTCTCGACGAGACCGCCCGCTCGCTCGACCCCGCCCTCGACCCCACCGCCACCCTGCGCCGGCACAGCCATTCGATCATGAGCCGGTACATGCTCAAAAAGCTCTCTCCCGGGAGTCTGTTCTCATCGACGCTGGAGATGTATGACCTCGTCCAGCACTTCCCCGAGCGGGTGAGCGCGGTGCTCGACACCCTCGCCGGCAACAAGCTCAAGGTCAAGATCGACGCCTTCGACGAGACCCGCCTGATGGACAACCTGCAGAAGATCGCCAACCGGATCGCCCTCGGGCTGGTGCTGGCGGCGCTCATCGTGGGAGCGGCCCTGATGATGCAGGTGCGGACCTCGTTCACCCTGTTCGGCTATCCGGGTGTCGCCATGCTGCTGTTCCTGCTGGCGGCGGCCTGCGGGTTCCTCCTGGTCTTGAGCGTGCTGGTCAACGACGACTGGACCGTCTGGCGCCGGCGTCCGGGCGGCCAGGTCTCCCGGCGGAGTTGAGGTCCGACCTAAGGTATGGCAGCATAAGCGCGTTTCGCCCCCCTCCAACGGCTCGAACGAAGCGATAGAGCGACGGGAAGGGAGGGGCTTTCGCTTCACCGGATCGCGCCAAAAATTGTCTTTTGGATGGTGCCCATGACTCCTCCACAGAATGTCTCCCAAGGCTGGGAATCCGTCTCTTCTCTCGACCCTGTGATGCCGCCGCCGGCGCCTCCTCTGGAGGAGGCCTTCTCGCGCCAGCTCCTGGCCGCGATGCTGGCGTTTCGTGGCGGCAACTTTTCGGTCCGCCTGCCGGTCGATCTCACGGGCATCGACGGCAAGATCGCCGATGCCTTCAATGAAATCCTGGTGATCAGCGAAAGGCGGGCGCAGGAGACCACCCGCGTCTGCCGGGTGGTCGGCAAAGAGGGCAAGCTCAAGCAGCGCATGACCGTGCCCGGCGTCGCCGGCGGCTGGGCCGACGAGGTGGCCTCGATCAACACCCTGATCGACGACCTCGTCTGGCCGACCACCGAGGTGACCCGCGCGGTCGGCGCCGTGGCCAAGGGCGACCTCGGGCAGGCCATGGCCCTGGAGGTGGACGGGCGGCCGCTGGAGGGCGAGTTCCTGCGCTCCGCC